>JAOPWT010000240.1 GCA_025965555.1 Mycobacterium sp. | reverse complement strand
CTCAGTTCACCCTTGAGTCGTGCCAACGCGCGATGCTGGGCCACGCGCACCGCACCCGCGGTGCTGCCGACGGCCTCGGCGGTCTCCTCGGCGCTCATGCCGACGACTACGCGCAGGACCAGGATCTCGCGCTGCTTCTCGGGAAGGATCGCCAACAGCTTGTTCATGCGTTCGGCCGCTTCGGAGTCGATCGCCATCTGCTCTGGGCCCGCCTCGCGTGAAGGCCGGTCCGGGAGCGTGTCGGTCGCGTCGGCCCGGTTGCGCCCCTGGGCTCGATGGGCGTCAGCGACCTTGTGTGCGGCGATGCCGTAGACAAAGGCCAGGAACGGTCGTCCCTGATCCTTGTAGCGCGGCAGCGCCGTGATGGCGGCCAAGCACACCTCCTGAGCCACGTCGTCTGCGGACAGACCACTGCGTTCCGCTGTCCCGATCCTCGCCCGGCAATACCGGAAGACGATCGGCCGGATGGTCTCCAGCACTTCCTGGAGGGCATCTCGATCGCCGTTGACCGCTCTGGCCACGACACCATCGAGACTGTCTCCCGAAATTGTCATCGTGGGCAGTATCTCCAGCGTTACGGATGGGGCACATCTCGGCGGGTGTGTCAGCTAAAGACTAGTGATCAGGAAGTGACTCGCAGATTCACCGCGCCGTCCACGTTCCGCCTCGGTGGCGAACGACCTCGGCCGAGCCGTCGCGAACTGCGGCCATCTGCGATGGCGAGCGGGCGCCGCTGCCGATGTCGGCGAGCAGGCAGGCCGACGCCCAGCTCAGCGGTACCAGTCGCAGGCGTTCGGTGGCCTCAAGAGCCGCGTCGGCGACCCGGCGGGACCCCTCCACATCCCCGGCGCTGCACAGCGCGGCGGCCAACACCACCTGGGACTTCACCGAGTGCCGCGCAGAACCCCACCGCGACGCCGCCTCCACTGCGACCTCTGCATGCCCGACCGCGGCAGGCCCATCACCGCTGAACATGGCCAGCTCGGCGCTGACCCAGGCCAGTCGTATCGGCAGTCGACCCTCGGCCGGTCCGGCCAGCAGGTCGCCCGCGCGCCCCAGCAACCGGGCCGAGAGCGCGAACCGGCCGATGCCGAGCGCATCGGCGGCCAATCCGATGATCGCGTCGGTCCCCGCGGCGACGTCAGAAGCCGCGACGGCCCACGCTCTGCCGTCCCACGTCCTCGCGGCATCGTGCCCGCCGAGCTGGCGCAGGAACGACGCCCGTGCACTGAACGCGAGCGAAGCCAGGGGACCGTGGGCCTGGGCGCGCCCAATCGATTCGAGGTCGGCGAACGCACTGCCGTAGCGGCCCTGCCCGCCGGCGGCCACGGCCCGTAGCCAAAGCTCCATGGGGGTGGTCGCCGCGGGCAGCGGCCAACGCCCGGGATCGTCCCCGAACGCCACCGCGGCGAATGCACTCATCGGCGGGGACGCTATCAAGATGGGCAAAATGTCGATCCGCGGGAACCTGAAACCGACGGATCCGTACGTCAGCTGTGGGAAATTCCACTTCGGTTAACAGTTCGTGGTCGCCGTGTTACATCGGTGTCAACTGGCTAGTGAGCTCCCAAGAGCCGCGGCGCGTGCCCGTGGCATGCGAGCAGCGCAAACGCGAATCGAGATCGAAGGGTTGGCAATTCGTGATCACCGTTCTCGTTGCGCACGCGTCGCAATGATGAACGTGATGTTAATTCTCGACCTGCGGTTATGTGGTTGAGCACATGCGCGGGCTATTGACCCAAGTTCTCGAGCCCTTCTAGTTTGTGTGCACGAGTAGTCATCGGCGACACGTGCTCGGATCGGTTACACGACTCACGCTTTCGATCGCTTGCGAAAGATGTGCGTAGAGAGGGGTTTTCCCAATGCCACAGCCGCAGCAGTTGCCCGGGCCAAACGCCGACATCTGGGATTGGCAGATGTCAGGACTTTGCCGGGGTGTCGATTCCTCCATGTTCTTCCACCCCGACGGTGAGCGGGGCCGTGCCCGCGCTCAGCGAGAAATGCGCGCCAAGGAGATGTGCCGGCGTTGCCCGGTGGTTGCGCAGTGCCGGTCTCACGCGCTTGCGGTCGGGGAGCCTTACGGCATCTGGGGCGGCCTCAGCGAGTCCGAACGCGAACTCTTGCTCAAGCGGGGCATCCGCCGCACCGCCTAGCGCGGAAAACCAACCCAACCGAACCAGAGGTCCCCGGCGCGTCTCGACGTGTCGGGGGCCTCTGAGTATGGACGTGCCCAACTACCGGGCGCCATCCACACCCGCACGGAGCCCGTCGTACTGCGCGACGTCGTCGGCGACATGACCGTCGGATCGACGACTAGCAGCCACGGAGTCGTTTCGGCGCCGGCTCTGCCAGTTCCGACCTGCTCCAGAGGTTTGCTAAATCTGCTTATTGCCGTCGAAATGTATATGCTGAGCGCGACGGTGTTCGAGCCGTCCGCAAGATGGGGGGCGTCATGATCAGAGACGGCCGAGACGGACCAACCTTGGCCGCAGTGGTGGACCGGACCTTTGATGTCTGCATCGTCGGAGGAGGTGCTGCCGGGACGAGTTTGGCAGTTGAACTCTCACGACGCGGCCAGACCGTCCTGCTGGTGGAGGCGGGTGGGCTGTCCGTCGAAGAATCAGACCAAGATCCTTATCGCAGCGAGGTCGTCGGACCTAGTCCCCATCGCGGGATAAACCACGGCAGGGTGCGAGCCCTCGGTGGCACCACCAAGCTTTGGGGCGGTCAGATCCTCGAGCTCGATGACGCCGACTTCGGCGCGCGCAGTTGGGTTGTCGGGTCGGGGTGGCCATTCAGCAAGACCGAGCTAAAGGGGTATTACGCCGACGCGCTTCGTCTGGAGGGCCTGGGCGACTCGCTCTCCGACAGCGAGGTCTGGGCCGTCCTCGGTCTACCGAATCCGTCACAACTCTCCGCCGATTTCGAAACATATTTCACTCGATGGTGCCCGGAGCCCGACTTTGGCGTCCTTCATGCGGACGCCCTTGCGTCACAGGACGGGCCAACCGTGCTCGTCAACGCCACGGTCACATCTACTGAGCTGGCCGACGCTCGCGTGAGTCGCGTATCCGGTCGCAACGTCGACGGCGTCGACTTCGCTGTGTCCGCCCGCGAATTCGCGTTCTGCCTAGGCGGTTTGGAGACCTGCCGCTTCTT
>JAOPWT010000236.1 GCA_025965555.1 Mycobacterium sp. | reverse complement strand
ACACCTCGATCATCGGACCCAACGTGCCGATCGTTCTCCCCGCCGACGCCAACCCCGTGCACCACGAGGGCGAGCTGGCCGCGGTCATCGGCAGGCCGTGCAAGGACGTCCCCGCGGCGAAGGCCGCCGAGAACATCCTCGGCTACACCATCGCCAACGACGTCTCCGCCCGCGACCAGCAGCGCAAGGACGGGCAGTGGACGCGGGCCAAGGGCCACGACACCTTCTGCCCGGTCGGGCCGTGGATCGACACCACGGTGAATCCGTTCGACCTCGATCTGCGCACCGAGGTCAACGGTCAGGTGCGCCAGAGCAGCAACACGTCGCTGATGATCCACGACGTCGGCGCGATCATCGAATGGGTCTCCGCCGTGATGACTCTGCTGCCTGGTGACCTGATTCTGACCGGGACGCCCGAGGGCGTCGGTCCGATCGAGGACGGCGACACGGTGAGCATCACCATCGAGGGCATTGGCACGCTGACCAATCCCGTTGTGCGCAAGGGGAAGTCATGACACCAGTACGGGTCCGGTTCTGTCCGTCGCCGACCGGAACGCCACACGTCGGTTTGGTGCGTACGGCATTGTTCAACTGGGCCTACGCCCGCCACACGGGTGGCACGTTCGTCTTCCGCATCGAGGACACCGACGCCGCCCGCGACAGTGCGGAGAGTTATGCCGCGATCCTCGATGCGCTGCGGTGGCTGGGACTGGACTGGGACGAGGGTCCCGAAGTCGGGGGGCCGTATGCGCCGTACCGGCAATCGGAACGCGGCGAGATCTACCGCGACGTCGTGTCCCGACTGCTCGCCGCGGGTGAGGTCTACGAGGCGTACTCCACCGCCGAAGAGGTCGAGGCCCGCCACGTCGCGGCCGGCCGAAACCCCAAGCTGGGCTACGACAATCACGACCGCACACTCAGTGATGCCGAGCGCGCGAAGTTCGTCGCCGAGGGGCGCAAGCCCGTGCTGCGGCTGCGGATGCCCGACGAGGATATGACGTGGAACGACCTGGTGCGTGGGCCGACGACGTTCGCCGCCGGGACGGTGCCCGACTTCGCCATCACCCGGGGTAGCGGGGATCCGCTGTACACGTTGGTGAACCCGGTCGACGACGCGCTGATGAAGATCACCCACGTGCTCCGCGGTGAGGACATCCTGCCGTCCACGCCCCGCCAGATCGCGCTGTACCAGGCGCTGATGCGCATCGGCATCGCCGATCGAGTGCCCGAATTCGCGCACCTGCCAAGCGTTCTCGGTGAGGGCAACAAGAAACTCTCCAAGCGCGACCCGCAGTCGAATCTCTTCCTGCATCGCGACCGTGGCTTCATTCCGGAAGGTCTGTTGAACTACCTCGCCCTGCTGGGCTGGGGCATCGCCGACGACCACGACCTGTTCGGTCTCGACGAGATGGTGGCCGCCTTCGACGTCAAGGACGTCAACTCCAATCCGGCCCGCTTCGATCAGAAGAAGGCCGACGCGATCAACGCCGAGCACATCAGGCTGCTCGACGGCGCAGAGTTCACCGCGCGGTTGCGTGACTACTTCGTCGCGCACGGCCATGACACCGGCCTCGACGATGCGGGCTTCGCCGAGGCGGCCGGCCTCGTGCAGACGC
The DNA here is from genome assembly GCA_025965555.1 of Mycobacterium sp. GTDB lineage: Bacteria > Actinomycetota > Actinomycetes > Mycobacteriales > Mycobacteriaceae > Mycobacterium. The sequence continues at coordinate 28,571 of JAOPWT010000236.1, read as the reverse complement.
GCATCGTCGTGCTCGGTGACGCGTGGGAGTTGTTGAAGTTCCTCGACGACGCCTCCTTTGCGCTCGACGAGAAGTCCGCGGCCAAGGAGTTGCGCGCCGACGCGGTGCCGGTGCTCGACGCCGCGCTGTCCGCGCTCGAGGTGGTGGGTGAGTGGACCACCGAGAGCATCGAAGCGGCGTTGAAGACCGCCCTGCTGGACAACCTCGGGCTCAAGCCCCGCAAGGCCTTCGGTCCGATCCGGGTGGCGGTGACCGGGGCTTCGGTCAGCCCGCCGTTGTTCGAGTCGATGGAATTGCTGGGCCGCGACCGCAGCATCGGCCGGTTGCGCGGTGGTCGCGACCACGCCGCCGCCGAGGCGTGAAATTGGGCGCTGAAATCTTTGGTAGTGTGCTCGTCGGTCGGTGAATGCACCAGCTGATTCACGTCAGCGGGTGTTCGGCCGGAAAGAAGCCTATGACCAGCGGTTATAGGTGGTAATTGGGGTATGGTGTAATTGGCAACACAGCGGTTTCTGGTACCGCCATTCTAGGTTCGAGTCCTGGTACCCCAGCCAATTCCGGTGATGTGTGGTGATTAGGTCGGCGTTGTTCACCTGAGCTATGCTGACCAACCGGAATCAGTTCTAGCCCCCGTCGTCTAGCGGCCTAGGACGCCGCCCTCTCACGGCGGTAGCGTGGGTTCGAATCCCATCGGGGGTACAAATTTCGTTCGCGGGTGATCCCGCGCTGCCGCGCCCGGTTCCGACGGCTCGTTCACAGGAAACCGATCTTCCGTCGGCCCGTACCGACCGACGGACCTGGATCCGTACCCACGGTGTTGGTCAGCAGCTCGGAGTAGACGTCCCGGAAATCCGTCGTGGTCTTGAGATCTCCGCCGGTGAGGTCGGTCAGACTCGGCGCATCTCCGTAGAACCCGCCCTTCACCGGCTCGCCGATGACCAGGACCGGTCCGGACGTGCCGTGGTCGGTGCCCTGGGATGCGTTGGCGGCCACCCGGCGCCCGAACTCGGAGTACACCATCACGACGAGGTCCTTGCCATAGGAGTTCGTTCGCATGGTCTGGAGGAATGGGGCCAGCGCATCGTCGACCTTCTGCAGCAGTTGCTGCTGGGTGCCCCGCTCGTCGGCGTGGGTGTCGAAACCGCCGAGCGCGACCATGTACACCTGCGTCGGCACGGCCGCCTTGACGCACTTGGCCACCAGATCCAGTTGCACCTTCAGCACATTGAGGTCGGCGGGTTGGCCCGAACCGGGTTGAGCCCCACTCGTGAGCGGCCGGAACGTCACGTCGGTGCGGCTGTTGGCCCGATAGGACGCGCACACGCCGCGCATCGCCCCGGTGTCGTTCGGGTCGTCGACGCGCAACTTGCTCAACGTGTTGCCGAACTCCGGTGGGACCAGGGGGATGGCGCCGGAAAGAGTTGACGCGACGCACTTCTCGCCCATGGCCAGCGGAGGTACCACGACACCCATGTTGACCGCCCGTAGCGGATCGTCCCCTGTGGCGTCGAGCCAACGTCCGATCCACCCGGTACTTGCAGGCTCGGCGGGGGAAGCCGTCTGCCAGATGTCCATGGAGCGGAAGTGGCTCCGGTCCTGCTTTGGATAACCCACGCCGCGAATGATCGCCAGCGACTTGTCGTCCCAGTGCTTCGCCAGTCCGGCCAGCGCCGGGTTCAGACCGACGCTGCCGTCGAGGTCGATGACCTCTGACGGCTTGTACGCCAAATCGGCACGGGCGTCGTGGTAGGCGTTGTCGGCGTAGGGGATGACGGTGCTGATGCCGTCGTTGCCGCCGTAGAGGGTGACGATCACCAGGATCCCCGTGTTCTTGGCCAACGGGCGGTCTCGGCCCGCATCCAACATCTGCGGGAGGGTGAGCGCCACTGCTCCCGAGAGCCCGAGCGCGCCGACGCCCGCACTGGCGATCAGGAACTTGCGGCGGTTGATCTCGGGCATCTCAATCTCGCTACGACGTCAGGTATTCGGGGGAGTTGACCGCGGCGGCGACCAGCTTGCGAGGGTCGGAGACGAGCGGCTCGAGTGCCGCCACCGTCCGCGGCGACCACGCGCCGATCCCGATCAGATAGCCGACCGCGTCGACGCGATCACCCTTGGCGGCGTCCTCGATCGGCGAGAGGTCACCCAACGTGGCCAGCCGATCCGCCGCCCATACCCGCGCTGCCGTGCCCGCGGTGGACAGCCATGCCAGGCCGCGCGGCCAGCCGTTGACGTCCGGTGGATAGAAGAGTCGCTGGCCCATCACGGCAAGGACGGCATCGAACTCCGCGAGCACCTGCGCGGAGTCGACCGGAACCGAGAGCGAACGCACGGCGCCCATCAGCCATTCGACCGGGGTGTTCACCAGCGTGCCTGCGCGCGTGTCGAACTCCTGGTCCATCAGGATCGCCTTCGTCAGCGACCTCAGGTTGCGGTCCGGTCCGTAGGCGCCGATCAGGCGATCGAGCGTCGCGGGTGACGGTGGATCATCCGAGGCCAGCAATAACCACAATTTGTTCGCGATGAAGGGGGCCGCGGCGGGCTGGTTCAAGACGATGTCGCAGAAGTCCGCGTCGTTCAGGTTGCCCTGCACCCCGAGAACCGTCTTCGACGTGGCGTCGTGGTGCTCTGGCTGAACGCCCGTCACACCGCCGGGAAGGACGTACCGACCGGTGAGCGCCCTCGCCCCCTCACGAACGTCGGCCTCGGTGTAACCGTTGCCGTGCCCGAGGGTGAAGAGCTCCATGAACTCGCGGGAGAGGTTCTCGTTGGGGGCTTCCTTGGTGTTGCGGATGCCGTCCAGCCAATGGTTCATCGCCTCGTCGGTCAGCATGGCGTACGCCATCGTGTGAAAGTCGCCGAGCTTGAGTGTGCGGAGTTTGCCGTTCTGTCGAGCCATCAGCTCGGCCACGCGAACCTTGTCCGACGACACCGCGAAGTGGTTGTGCCACAGCAGCGTCAACTTCTCGTGGATGGGTTGCTTGACCGCGGCCATGCGTCGCATCCACCAGGACACCAGTTCACCGGTCTGCTCGAGGCAAGTGGCGATGAACGCGTCGTTCTCGGCGGAACTCGCGTCCGGGCTGGGGAAGGGCGGCATGGGCGCGGTGGGCATGGGTGTGGCCACCGCGCCGGGATCGGCGTCGGGATCGAGGTCGAGTGCGCCGTCAAGATAGGCCGAACGCTCCTGGCCGAACACCGCATCGACGTCGCGGCCGGTGGTGCCGAAGCCCGTGCGGCGCAGCAATCGGGCAGTGGCAAGCCACTGAGGCGACTGTGACATGAAACCACCCCCGTCCGATGCCACTCGGAATCACTTGTCCATCCTCCGTGAGGATAAGCGCCCACCTGCCCGCGAGCGCGGCAATGGCCGGGTTCACAGTTTGCCGACAGGTGGCGGTTCGGCTCTATAGCCGCCGGGTGAGCGCGTCGGCGGCGGCAAGCAGGTCGGCGGCCCACCGCGCTCCCGGCCGTCGCCCCATTCGGTCGATTGGTCCTGACACGGAGACCGCGGCGACGACTGCGCCCCGTGCGTCGCGAACCGGGGCCGACACACTGGCCACCCCCGGTTCCCGTTCTGCCGCACTCTGCGCCCAGCCGCGCTTGCGAACCTCGGCCAACGTGCGGTCGGTGAACTTGGCGGTCGGAAGTACGGCCGCCTGTGTCGCGGTGTCGCTGTAGGCCAGGAGGACCTTGGCGCCCGAGCCGGCCGTCATCGGAAGCCGGGTGCCCACTGGCACCGTGTCACGAAGGCCGGCAGGAGGTTCCAGGGCCACGACGCAGACGCGTGACATCCCCTCCCGTCGATACAGTTGCACGCTCTCCCCGGTGATTTCGCGTAGCCGGGGCAGGATGGCGGCGCTGGCGGCGAGCAGCGGGTCGTTGACCTGTCCGGCCAGTTCGTTGAGTGCGGGACCGAGGCACCACCTGCCGTCGGCGTCCCTGGCCAGGAGGCGGTGCACTTCGAGGCCGGCAGCCAGGCGGTGTGCGGTGGCACGCGGAAGTCCCGTGCGTTCGCAGAGTTCGGCGAGCCCGCAGGGCGACTCCGCGATGATGTGTAGCACGCCCACCGCTTTGTCGAGCACGCCGATGCCGCTATCCTGTCTCATAGGGAGATACTAGCGTCCCGCATACTGAGACAATAGCGCGATATCCGCAGCGCCCTCTGCGGATCGCCCAAGGGAAACGAATACGGTCATGACCGACACACCACGCACCATGGCAGAGAAGGTATGGGCCGACCACGTCGTGGTCACCGGCTCCGGCGAGGGCGCTGCGCGCGAACCCGACCTCATCTACATCGATCTGCACCTCGTCCACGAGGTCACCAGTCCGCAGGCGTTCGACGGACTTCGATTGGCAGGACGGCAGGTTCGCCGACCCGACCTGACGATCGCCACCGAGGACCACAACGTGCCAACGGTCGACATCGACAAGCCGATCGCCGATCCCGTCTCGCGCACTCAGGTCGAGACGTTGCGGCGCAACTGCGAGGAATTCGGCGTCCGCCTGTACCCGATGGGCGACGTCGAGCAGGGCATCGTCCACATCATCGGTCCGCAACTCGGTCTCACCCAACCGGGTACGACGGTCGTCTGCGGCGACAGCCACACCTCGACCCACGGGGCGTTCGGTGCGATCGCGATGGGCATCGGCACCTCGGAGGTCGAGCACGTGCTCGCCACCCAGACGCTGCCACTGCGGCCGTTCAAGACGATGGCGGTCAACGTCGACGGCGTGCTGCCCCCCGGCACCAGCGCCAAGGACATCATTCTGGCGGTGATCGCGAAGATCGGTACCGGCGGCGGCCAGGGGTACGTCATCGAATATCGCGGCAGCGCCATCGAAGCGCTGTCGATGGAAGGCCGGATGACGATCTGCAACATGAGCATCGAAGCCGGTGCGCGGGCAGGCATGGTCGCCCCTGACGAGACGACCTTCGCCTACCTGCGCGGCCGCCCGCACGCACCGGCAGGCGCCGACTGGGATGCCGCAGTCGAGGCTTGGAGCCAGTTGCCCACTGACGAGGGAGCCGTATTCGACACCGAGGTCTACCTCGATGCCGCAACGCTGAGCCCGTTCGTCACCTGGGGCACCAATCCCGGTCAGGGCGTGCCACTGAGCGCCGCCGTCCCCGACCCGGAACTGATGTTCGACGAGGGGGAGCGCCAGGCGGCCGAGAAGGCGTTGGCCTACATGGATCTTCGGCCAGGCACCGCGATGCGCGACATCGCCGTCGACACCGTCTTCGTCGGATCGTGCACCAACGGGCGCATCGAGGATCTGAGGGTCGTCGCCGACATTCTGCGCGGTAGGAAGATCGCCGACGGGATGCGGATGCTGGTGGTGCCCGGGTCCATGAGGGTCCGCGCGCAGGCCGAATCCGAAGGGCTGGGCGACATCTTCACCGCCGCGGGTGCCGAGTGGCGCCAGGCCGGCTGCTCGATGTGCCTCGGCATGAACCCCGATCAGCTCGCACCGGGGGAGCGTTGCGCCGCGACGTCGAACAGAAACTTCGAAGGGCGGCAGGGCAAGGGCGGGCGCACCCACCTCGTCTCGCCAGCCGTGGCCGCGGCAACCGCCGTACGCGGCACCCTGTCCTCGCCCGCAGACCTGCCCGAGAATCGCTAGGAGACAGCCATGGAAGCCTTCCGCACCCACACCGGGATCGGCGTTCCGCTGCGTCGGTCGAACGTCGACACCGACCAGATCATCCCTGCGGTGTACCTGAAGCGGGTCACCCGAACGGGTTTCGAGGACGGGCTTTTCGCCGCCTGGCGCAACGACCCCTCGTTCATTCTCAATCTTCCGCCGTTCGACAAGGGCTCGGTTCTGGTGGCGGGGCCTGACTTCGGTACCGGTTCATCGCGCGAGCACGCGGTCTGGGCGCTCATGGATTACGGATTCCGGGTGGTGATCTCATCTCGCTTCGCCGACATCTTTCGCGGAAATTCGGGGAAGGCGGGGTTCCTTGCCGCCGAAGTGGCCCAAGACGATGTGGAACTCCTGTGGAAGTTGATCGAGCAGCAACCCGGGCTGGAAATCACTGTGAATCTGCAAGATCGAAGCATCACCGCGGGAACGGTCATGTTGCCGTTCAAGATTGACGACTACACCGCATGGCGGCTGCTCGAGGGACTCGACGACATAGGCCTTACGCTGCGGAAACAGGACGAAATCGCGGATTTCGAGAAGCGTCGCCCGCGCTGGAAGCCGCGCACTCTGCAGGCCTGACGGCGGGTTCGGCCCGGTCGAAATCGCGCCCAGCAAGCGCGTTTTGGGACCCGCGTACCACCGCCGGTGTGGGCCAACTTGATTGCCGGTTCGCATCCCAGCTATCCCTGAAATTGGGCGTGGCTCTTGGAAATCAGCGGTGTAAAGGTTTACCGTAGCTTTCAGTTGGCTCAAGGTGGGCCACTGGCTTCGGAGGTTTTGCATGAACAAGGCAGAGCTCATCGACGTCCTCACGGACAAGTTGGGCACCGATCGTCGGCAGGCGACCGCCGCCGTGGAGAACGTCGTCGACACCATCGTGCGTGCCGTCCACAAGGGCGACAGCGTCACAATCACCGGCTTCGGCGTGTTCGAGCAGCGTCGCCGCGCCGCCCGTGTTGCGCGCAACCCGCGCACCGGTGAGACCGTCAAGGTCAAGCCGACGTCAGTCCCGGCATTCCGTCCAGGGGCTCAGTTCAAGGCGGTTGTGTCTGGCGCACAGCGTCTCCCATCGGAAGGTCCCGCCGTGAAGCGTGGCGCTACCGCCGCGCCTGCCAAGAAGGTCGCGGCCAAGAAGGCAGTGAAGAAGGCTGCCACCAAGGCGCCGGCCAAGAAGGCCGCCGCAACCAAGGCGCCCGCCAAGAAGGCGGCACCCGCGAAGAAGACCGCAGTCAAGAAGGCCGCTCCGGCCAAGAAGGCTGCGGTCAAGAAGGCGGCTCCGGCCAAGAAGGCGGCTCCGGCCAAGAAGGCTCCGGTCAAGAAGGCCGCCGCCAAGGCTCCGGCCAAGAAGGCCGCGACCAAGGCGCCGGCCAAGAAGGCCGCTGCCACCAAGGCGCCGGCCAAGAAGACCGCCGCCACCAAGGCGCCCGCCACCAAGGCGCCCGCCAAGAAGGCTCCCGCCAAGCGGGGTCGCAAGTAGCTCCAGTTCCGGAAATCACCTCCGGCGCAAAGCACGCCGTGGATCGCTGAGATCCACGGCGTGTCTTTGTGAGGACTACCGGTCGGTGGCCAGCGGGCTGCCGATGTGGTCTGCGGCGATCAGCTTGTCATTCGCCAGCGACAGCACCCAGGTGCTGCCCTTGCGATTGCGGGACTTGTCCGGCCTGACCCCGTCGCGGTCGCACCACCACGCGATGAGGTCCGGAATCACCTTGCCCTGAGAACAGATCACCGGTGTCCCGTCGGTCGTGGCGATCTCGACGATCCGCCTTCTGGCCGCACCGTGGCTGTGGGCGTACGCCTCCTCGGTGAGCGTCGGTTCCTCGATAATCGGCACACCCAGCTCCTCGGCAAGCGGCGCCACGGTCTGCAAGCACCGCACTCTCGGCGCCGCGTGCACCTCGGTGGCGCCGAACGCCAGCAGCTGACCCACCAGCGATTCCGCCTGCGCGCGGCCGTGCTTGTCCAGCGGCCGTTTGCAGTCATCGCCCTTGTACCGAGCCTTGCTGCCCGCCGTCCCGTGCCGGACGACGAGAACCGTCCGGGTATCGGCCGGTTGTTTGACGAAGCGCCGCAGCACCTTCCGGTCGTGCGGATATTGAAGGCGCTTCAGCGCATGCGCGGGGGCCAGCCAGACCAGTTCGTCGACCTCGTGGTTCGGGGTGAACTCACCACCGAGCGCGCGAGCCGCCCAGTAGCGCACGTGTTTCACGCCTTGCTCGACGGGGTAGCTGACGGCGGCCAACCGTCGACCCAACACCGATGCGTAGCCGGTCTCCTCGAGGACCTCGCGCACTGCGGTGACCGGTTCGGTCTCGCCGGGGTCGACCTTGCCCTTGGGCAGCGACCAGTCGTCGTACCGCGGTCGGTGCACGACCGCCACCAACGGCTCGACGACCCCGTCGGTGGAGTCTTCGTCGGGGCGCCACAGCACGGCACCTGCCGCGGGTATCACCTTGGCGGCCGCCGACGACGGGGTTTTCTTCGTCACCTCAACTCCTGCAGGTCATTCGACGGGCCAACCTGTCCGTCCGGCCTCAGTCACTCGGTGACGTCACGGGTGTCGGTGACGTTCCATCAGCGACACTTGGTGGTCGCGCACGGTCTGGCCCTCGTGCGGCGACGCGGTCCAGTGACCGTCAGGCCCGAGTTCCCAACACCGGGTGCTGGGATCCATGGCCGAGTCGAACACGTCGTTCAGTTGGTCGGCCAGCCGTGGATCCTTGACCTGTGCCATCACCTCGACGCGACGGTCGAGATTACGATGCATCATGTCGGCGCTTCCGATCCAGAACTCATCGATGGCTCGGAAGTGAATGATTCGCGAATGTTCAAGGAACCGGCCGAGAATCGACCGCACGGTGATGTTCTCGGAGAATCCCGGTGCGCCGGGACGTAGCGCACAGATTCCGCGCACCACGACCTCGACGCGGACCCCCGCCTGCGAGGCGCGGTACAACGCGTCGATCACCTGCTCGTCGACCAACGCGTTGGCCTTCAACCGGATCCGCGCGTCGGCGCCGTCCCTCTTGGCGGCGATCTCGCGCTCGATGCGTTCGATGATGCCCCTGCGAACGCCGTACGGAGCCACCAGCAGGTTGCGGTAGGACACTTTTCGCGAGTAGCCCGTCAGCGAGTTGAACAGGTCCGTGAGGTCCGCGCCGATGTCCGGCGAGGCCGTCAGGAGTCCCACGTCCTCGTACAACCGGGAGGTCTTCGGGTTGTAGTTGCCGGTTCCGATGTGGCAGTAGCGCCGGATCGTCGACCCCTCGCGGCGCACCACTAGGCATGTCTTGCAGTGCGTCTTGAGTCCGATCAGCCCGTACACCACGTGCACGCCCGCCTGCTCCAGCGCACGGGCCCACTTGATGTTGGCCTGCTCGTCGAAGCGGGCCTTGATCTCGACCAGCGCGACGACCTGCTTGCCTGCTTCCGCGGCGTCGATGAGTGCACTGACGATCGGCGAGTCACCCGAGGTCCGATACAACGTCTGCTTGATGGCGAGCACGTTGGGGTCGGCCGCCGCCTGCTCGATGAACCGCTGCACCGTCGTCGAGAAGGAATCGTAGGGGTGATGCACCAGGACGTCGCCGTCGCGCAACGTGGCGAAGATGCTCTTGGGCGTCTCTCGCTCACCGAACGCGGGCGGCGTCGCGGGGACGAACGGTGGATCCTTCAGGTCCGGCCGGTCCACGCCGTAGATCTGCCACAACGACGAAAGGTCCAGCAGGCCCGGCACCTCGATGACGTCGCCGGGATGGACGTCGAGCTCGCGCAGGAGCAGCTCGAGCATGTTCTCCGTCATGTCGTCGGCGACCTCGAGACGAACGGGAGAACCGAAGCGCCGGCGGGCGAGTTCGCGTTCCAGCGCCTGCAGCAGGTCCTCGTCGCGATCCTCTTCGACCTCGAAGTCGGCGTTGCGGGTGATCCGGAAGGCGTGGTGCTCGACGATCTCCAGGCCGGGGAACAACACCGACAGGAAGGCCGCGATCAGCTCCTCCATCGGCAGGAACCGAATGGCGGCGCCGCCCTCGCGTGGACCCAGTTCGACGAAGCGGTCGACGTTGTCGGGCACCTTGATGCGCGCGAAGTGTTGCGTACCGTCCTCGGGCTGTCTGACGGTGACGGCCAGATTGAGGCTGAGCCCGCTCACGAAGGGGAACGGGTGCGCCGGGTCGACGGCCAGCGGGGTCAGCACCGGGAACACCTGCTCGTGGAAGTAGGTGGAGAGCCGCGATCGTTCGTCGTCGTCGAGCTGAGCCCAGGTGACCACGATGATGCCCTCGTCGGCCAGCGCCGGACGGACCGACTCCATGAACTCCTTGGCGTGCCTGCTGGCGAGCTGCTGCGTCCGCTCGCCGATGCGACGCAACTGCTCGCGAGGCGACAACCCGTCGGCCGAGCGCACCGACAGTCCCATCTCGTCGCGACGCTTGAGACCCGCAACGCGGACCATGTAGAACTCGTCCAGGTTCGACGAGAAGATCGCCAGGAACTTGGCCCGCTCCAGCAGCGCCAGCGACGGATCGGAGGCAAGGGCCAGCACTCTGGCGTTGAAGTCCAGCCAGCTCAGTTCCCGATTGAGGTAGCGGTCGTCGGGCAGGGCCTCGGGCTGGGCGGTGTCGATCGCGTCGGCGGTTCTGGCCGGTGGCGCTTCGGGCGTGCTGCCATCCGATGCCCAGTCCGCTGCAGTTCGTGTCTCGGCTTCGGTCACGTCGTCGATCATCCCCCATCCGGGGTGAGCGCGGCTAGCCGCGGCCGACGGCCGCCGCGGTCGTCGGGCCGACACCGAGTCGCAGCGCCGCCGCCAGGTCGTCGGGAGTGTCGATGTCGCAGCGCAGGCCGGGCCAGGCCGCCGTCAGCTCGACGGCGCCCGAATCTGCGTGGCGCTGCGCCGAATCGGTGCCGAACCGGGGGTCGAGCGGCACGCCGAACGTGAACAACGCCGATGTCCCGGTGCCGTGCCGGTCGGTGACGAAGCTGCGTGCGTGACGGCGGGCGTCGGCGATCGCCTCGGCGAGCTCACCTGGCTGCAGGGCCGGTAGATCACCTTGTAGCACAACGATGTTCGACGTTTCGGCGCGGATGGCGGCCTCGGCAAGTGAGAGCGCGTTGTTCAGGGGATCGGCGTGACCGCGTGGCGTGGGATCGGTGATGACGCGCGCCCCGAGTTCGCGCACGGCGGCCGCTGCCGCGTTGTCCGGCGTGACTACGGTGATCGTGCGGACCGCGGGAACCGCCGACGCCGCGACGACGGTGTCGATCAGCATCGCCAGCACCACGCCGACGCGGGTGCCGGGGGCGAACGCCGACGCGAGGCGCGTCTTGGCTGCGTCGAGACGCTTGACCGCGATGATCAGCCCGACGTCAGCGCCGTCGTTGGTGCCGCTCATGGCTGCCATCCTGCCAGCAGCACCGTCAGGCTAGATTTGTTCCCGTGGTCAAGGCTGCGGTGATGGGCGCTGGTGCGTGGGGTACGGCGTTGGCGAAGGTACTCGCCGACGCGGGCAATGACGTCACGTTGTGGTCGCGGCGCGCGGAGTTGGCCGACGAGATCAACGAGACCCATCGCAATACCCGCTACATCGGTGAGGTCGAGCTTCCCGCGTCGATCCGCGCGACGGGTGACGCCGAGGTGGCCCTCGACGGTGCCTGCACGGTGCTGTTCGCCGTGCCTTCGCAGACGTTGCGCGGCAACCTGGAATCGTGGCGCGACGCGATCGGCGGCGACACCACGCTGGTGAGCGTCGCGAAGGGCATCGAGCTCGACACCCTGCTGCGGATGAGTCAGGTGATCGTTCAGGTCACCGGGGTCGACCCATCGCGGGTCGCCGTCGTCACCGGACCCAACCTGGCCGCCGAGATTCTCGACGAGCAGCCCGCGGCGACCGTCGTCGCATGCTCCGACTCGGGTCGGGCTGTGGCGCTGCAGCGGGCGTTCTCCACCGGATACTTCCGGCCGTATACCAACTCCGACGTGGTTGGCGCGGAGATCGGCGGCGCGTGCAAGAACGTCATCGCGCTGGCCAGCGGCATGGCCGTCGGGGTGGGGCTGGGGGAGAACACCGCGGCGGCGATCATCACCAGGGGGCTCGCCGAAATCATGCGGCTGGGAATTGCGTTGGGCGCCAGGGGCGCCACGCTCGCCGGCCTGGCGGGGGTCGGTGACTTGGTCGCCACCTGCACGTCGCCCCGGTCCCGCAATCGAGCCTTCGGGGAGCGCCTCGGCCGCGGCGGCACCATGGAGTCGGCGCTGCAAGAGGCGGGCGGGCACGTCGCCGAGGGAGTCACCTCTTGCGAGTCGGTGCTCGCGTTGGCGACCAGTTACGACGTCGAGATGCCACTGACCGATGCCGTGCACCGGGTGTGCCACAAGGGACTGTCGGTCGACCAGGCGGTCGTGCTGCTGCTCGGGCGCAGCACGAAGCCGGAGTGATGCGATGAGCGGCCAGTACGGCGACTCCACACGCAGCGTGAAGGCCGCGGCCTCGCGACACGTCCCCGGTCAACCCGTCGCGTCGCCGCCGGTTCCGGTCTCCGCCTACCACCTCTCGGCCGACGAAGCGCAACCCCTTGACTCGTACGGGCGCAGCTCCAATCCGACGTGGCGCCAACTCGAATCGGCGCTCGCCGAGCTCGAAGGGGCCACCTCTGCGCTGTGCTTCGGATCGGGCATGGCCGCCATCACGTCGGTGCTGCGCGTGCTGGCCAAGCCGGGGGCGACGCTGGTCGTCCCCGCCGATGGTTACTACCAGGTGCGTCGGTACGCGGTGGAATACCTTGCCCCGCTGGGTGTCGACGTACGCGAAGTGGACGCCGCCGACATGTGCGCCGCGGCCGAGTCCGCTGACGTCGTCGTCGCGGAGACCCCGGTCAACCCGATGCTCGACGTTGTCGATCTGCACCGGCTGGGGCTCACCTGCCGAAGCCGCGGCGCAACGCTCGTCGTGGACAACACCACGCCGACACCGCTTGGGCAGCAACCACTTTCGCTCGGCGCCGACCTGGTGGTGGCCAGCGCCACCAAGGCGCTTTCTGGCCACAGCGATCTGATCGCCGGGTACGTCGCGAGCTGTCACGTCGAGCTGATGGCCGCCGTCGAACGCGAACGGCTGCTGGCAGGAGCCATTCTCGGCCCGTTCGAGGCCTGGCTGGCGCTGCGCAGCCTCGGCAGCGCCGGGCTGCGGTTCGAACGCCAGTGTCACAACGCGCTTGCCATGGCCTTCATGCTGCGCGACCACCCGGCGGTGCGGTCGGTGCGGTACCCCGGCCTGCCCGAAGATCCGGCGCACGGCGTCGCATGTGCGCAGATGAAGCGCTTCGGCGGTCTGGTTGCCTTCGAACTTGCCGACGCCGCCGCGGTACATCGCCTCGTCGAGCGCAGCGCGCTGCTGGTCGCCGCCACCAGTTTCGGCGGCATCCACACGTCGGTGGATCGGCGGGCCAGGTGGGGCGACCCCGTACCCGACGGCTTCGCGCGGATGTCGCTGGGCATCGAGGACACCGACGATCTGATCGCTGACGTCACGTCTGCGTTGGAGCCGGCCGACGGCGACGGCTGACGTCTCCGTCGCACGATCCTGCCGGGCGTCGGCCCGTGACGGCTTCGACGTCGTCGTCGTGCGGACGGTAGCCTCTCTAGGTTGTGACCGACCGCTCGAAACCCCGCGTCCGCGTTGCCGTCGTCTACGGCGGACGAAGCTCCGAGCACGCCATCTCCTGCGTTTCCGCGGGCAGCATCCTGCGCAACCTCGACCCGGAGCGCTTCGAGGTGGTCGCCGTCGGCATCACGCCGGAGGGATCCTGGGTGCTGACCGACGGCGAGCACGAGTCCCTGGCGATCACCGACGGTCAGCTGCCCGCGGTGACCGGGACGGCCGGTACCGCCCTCGCGCTGGCCGCGGATCCCGGCCGCCGGGGCCAACTCCTGTCCCTCGGCAAGGGGGCGGGCGACGTCCTCGCCGCCGTAGACGTCGTCTTCCCGGTGCTGCACGGACCCTACGGCGAGGACGGCACCATCCAGGGCCTGCTCGAGCTTGCGGGGGTGCCCTACGTCGGTGCAGGCGTGCTGGCCAGCGCCGCGGGCATGGACAAGGAGTTCACCAAGAAGCTGCTCGCCGCCGAGGGGCTGCCGATCGGCGACCAGGTGGTGCTGCGCGCACACGACGAGACCGTGGAACTCGGAGACCGTGAGCGACTTGGCCTGCCGGTGTTCGTCAAGCCGGCACGGGGTGGTTCCTCGATCGGCGTCAGCCGCGTCACCACCTGGGATGATCTCGCGGCCGCCATCGCCTATGCGCGCCAGCACGACCCCAAGGTGATCGTCGAGGCCGCCGTGCCCGGTCGCGAACTGGAGTGCGGCGTGCTCGAGTTCCCCGACGGCCACGTCGAGGCCAGCACCGTCGGCGAGATCCGCGTGGCCGGAGTCCGCGGCCGCGAGGACGCGTTCTACGACTTCGCCACGAAGTACCTCGAAGATGCGGCCGAGCTTGACGTCCCCGCCAAGGTCGACGACGAGATCGCCGATGAGATAAGGCAATTGGCGATCAAGGCCTTCCGTGCCATCGACTGCCAGGGCCTGGCCCGCGTCGACTTCTTCCTCACCGACGACGGTCCGGTGATCAACGAGATCAACACCATGCCCGGGTTCACCACGATTTCGATGTATCCACGCATGTGGGCGGCCAGCGGGGTGGATTACCCCACGCTCCTGGCCGCGATGGTCGACACCGCCGTGGCCAGGGGAACCGGCCTACGCTAGCGCACCGGCCCCGGATTGAGCGGGGTCGCGGGCATCGCCTTCGCGACCGCCCTTGACATCGTCTGGATCGGCGTCGGTCCCGATCCGTCGGGCAGCGTCAGTGCGACGTACACCGGCCGGTCGACGGTCACCCACGTCGTGCGGCCGTCCCCGGGTATCCGGAACCACTGCACGTCGTCGACACCCTGAAGTGGCGAGCTCGCGACGAAGTCGTCGGGGCGATCCAGCCCGCAGCGCAGGATGACGGCATCGCCGTCGGGGTCGCTCTGCCATGCGGCCGCGCCTGCCGGAACGGGTTCGGCCGCCTGCGCGCGGTGGTAGTCGCCCATCACGTCGGGCAGCACGTTCATCAGAGCCCGGCAGGCCTCGGAGTCGGCTTGGGGCGCAGGCGCGGCGGCGATGGCCACGGGCTTCGGCGCGGGACTTGCCTCCCTGATCGCCGCGATCACCAGGACGGCGATGACCGCTGCCACCGCGACGACGAACGCCGCGACGAGCACGCCGCGCCCAGGTCCGTCGCGGACGTCGGCGGGAGTCTCGTCGCGGGTGGAGTCGATCACCCCTGCACTCTAGGAGTGAAAGCCGCCGGCAATCGGACAGGTCAGGGTGCGGGTGATGCCGATGACTTGCTGAACGCTCGGGACGACGGCGGAATCGAGCTCGGATGCCGTCCCTGCCTCGACGCGGAGCACCACGTCGTACGGTCCCGTCACGTACTCCGACGACGACACCCCTGGCAGCGCTGCCAGCTGTTTGGCAACCACCTCGGCGCGGCCCACCTCGGTCTGAATCAGCATGAATGCCTCAACCACTCGCGCTGTCCTCCGTTCCGGCTGCATAGACTCCACGCCGCAGGGACCAAACGTACCGCAGGTCGCGACGGTGTTCAGGACACGCAAGGCAGGGGTGACATGGCTGACAATGAGCCCGCCGAGACACTCGCCGAGCTTGGCGAGTTCGCGGTGATCGACCGGCTCGTCGCAGGGCGTCGGCACACGCCGACCGTGCTGGTCGGACCGGGTGACGACGCGGCCGTGGTCACGTCGGCCGACGGCAGGACCGTGGTGTCGACCGACATGCTGGTCGAGGGCAGGCACTTTCGGCTGGATTGGTCGACGCCACATGACGTCGGGCGCAAGGCGATCGCCCAGAATGCCGCCGACATCGAGGCCATGGGTGCCGCGACCACGGCGTTCGTCGTCGCGTTCGGTGCGCCAGGCGAAACCCGGGGCGACGACGCGCTGCAACTCTCGGACGGCATGTGGGAGGAGGCCCGCAGCTGCGGCGCGAGCATCGTCGGAGGTGATCTCGTCGCCGCCCCGCAGTGGGTGATCTCCGTGACCGCGCTGGGGGACCTCGGTGGCAGGGCGCCTGTGCTGCTCAGTGGCGCGCGGCCGGGTGACGCGGTCGCGGTCGTCGGAGATCTGGGGCGATCGGCCGCGGGATATACCTTGTGGCTCAACGACATCGACGAGTTCACCGAGCTGCGGCGCAGTCACCTGGTGCCATCGGTGCCGTACGGGCAGGGGCGCAAGGCGGCCGATGCGGGCGCCACGGCGATGACCGACGTCTCGGATGGGCTGCTGGCCGACGTCCGTCACGTCGCGGACGCCTCCGCAGTCGGTGTGGAGCTGTCGCGGGCTGCGTTGACCGCCGACCACGACGGCGTCGCCGCCGCGGCCGCCGCGGTGGGAGAGGATCCGTGGGCCTGGGTGTTCGGCGGTGGGGAGGATCACGCTCTGGTCGCGACGTTCCCTGGCGCGGTTCCGACGGGCTGGCGACGGATCGGCGCGGTGGTGGCTGGGCCGGTGCGGGTATTGGTGGACGGCACCGAATGGACCGGAACTACGGGCTGGCAGTCGTTCTGAGAGTCGCGGCACAGTAGGTTGGCCTCTCGTGACTGCACGCCCGCTCTCAGAGCTCGTCGAGGACGGCTGGGCGCATGCGCTCGAGCCGGTTGCCGATCAGGTCGCCCGGATGGGCGCGTTCCTCCGGTCCGAGATCGCGGCGGGACAGCACTATCTACCTTCCGGTGAGAATGTGCTGCGCGCCTTTACCTTTCCCCTCGAGCGGGTTCGGGTGCTCATCGTCGGGCAGGACCCCTACCCGACTCCGGGTCACGCGGTCGGGTTGAGCTTCTCCGTGGCGCCAGACGTGCGACCCGTCCCGCGCAGTCTGGACAACATCTTCAAGGAGTACGCCGCCGACCTGGGCCATCCGACGCCCGCCAATGGTGATCTGACACCGTGGGCCGAGCGCGGCGTCATGATGCTCAACAGGGTGCTGACGGTCCGGGCTGGCACTCCGGCGTCACACCGCGGCAAGGGCTGGGAAGCCGTGACCGAGTGCGCCATCCGTGCGTTGGTCGCCAGGCCGCAGCCGATGGTGGCCGTGCTGTGGGGTCGCGACGCGCAGACGCTCAAGCCGATGTTGACCGGTGAGCACTGCGCGACCATCGAGTCGGTGCATCCGTCGCCGTTGTCGGCGTCGCGCGGGTTCTTCGGTTCGCGCCCGTTCAGCCGCGCCAACGAGTTGCTCGCGCAGATGGGTGGCGAGCCGATCGACTGGCTACTGCCCTGAGGCGCCGGTCTCGAGTGAGGGTGGAGCGGCTGATTAGCCGCGCGCGACCTTGCCGGCCTTGATGCACGACGTGCAGGCGTTGAGGCGCTTCTTGTTGCCACCGGGACGGGTCACGGCGTGCACGGTCTGGATGTTCGGATCCCACCGGCGATTGGTCCGGCGATGGGAGTGCGACACCGACTTGCCGAAGCCGGGACCCTTCCCGCAGACATCGCAAACCGCAGCCATGTGAAACTCCTTGATCGGTACTGGGGGCCAACGACCGCAACGCGGGTGACCCAACAACCTGACCAGGATACCGGCCGCCGCTGCTATCGCCAAAACGGTGTCCACGAGGCTGAAACGCCGGTCGCCGGCTGTGAACGCAGAAGTGCGGTGTCGGCGCGGTGTCAGGCACAGTGGCTAGGCTGACGCGCACGTGGCCGCGTTGGGTCGAGGGAGAGGCGGTTGGGCATGTCCGCACGCCGACTCGACGCCACCGCCCTGCAGGAGTGGGCCCACACCTCGGTCACTCACCTCATCGCCCGCACCGACGAGATCAACAGACTCAACGTGTTCCCCGTCGCCGATTCCGACACCGGCACCAACATGCTCTTCACCATGCGTGCCGCGGGCGCCCGCGCCGACGCCCAACGCGCGGGCGACGTGACCGGTGTCGCGGCGGCGCTGGCCGAGGGTGCGCTGCAGGGGGCCCGCGGCAACTCCGGGGTGATCCTGTCGCAGATCCTGCGCGGCGTGGCCGACGTCGCCGCGGGGGCCGCCGACGAGCGAAATGGCGTACTCGCCGACATCGACGGGCCCCTTCTCGCCTCCGCGCTGAGACACGCCGTCGTGCTCGCCGACGCCTCGGTCAGCGAAGCCGTGCCAGGGACCATCGTCTCGGTACTCGCCGCGGCCGCGGACGCCGCCGAGGACGCCGCCGTCGAGCACGCCGACGTCGCCGATGTCGTGACGGTGGCCTCGGAGGCCGCGGTCATCGCCCTCGAGAAGACGCCCCAACAGCTCGACGTGCTGGCCGAGGCGGGAGTGGTCGACGCGGGCGGGCGCGGGCTTGTGGTCCTGCTCGACGCACTGGCCGCCACCCTCACCGGGCACGCTCCCCGCCGGGCGACCTACGAGCGGTCCGGTGCCTCTTCGGGCCCCACGGACGTCTCGGTCGTGGCGCCGCCGCAGTTCGAGGTGATGTACCTCGTCGACGGCTGCCACCACGCCGGTCTCGAATTGCTGCGCTCGCGGCTCGAGCAACTCGGCGAGTCGGTGACCATCGCCGCATCGGGAACCGAGGGCCGCTACTCCGTCCACGTCCACGCCGACGACGCGGGCGGCGCCGTCGAGGCGGGTTTGGAAGCCGGCACGCCGAGCCGGATCCAGATCACCGCGCTGGCCGGCGTCGGCACGCATCCGTCCGGCGGATGGACCCGCGACCGTGCCGTGCTGGCGATCGTCGACGGCGACGGCGCGAAGGAGCTGTTCGAGGGCGAGGGTGCCCACGTGGTCTGCCGGGACGCCGATACCGCGATCAGCGCCAAGCAACTCCTGCGCGCGCTCGTCGACGCGGAAGCCGCACAGATCATGGTCCTGCCCAACGGCTACGTCGCCGCCGAGGAACTGGTCGCCGGTTGCACCGCGGCGATCGGATGGGGCATCGACGTCGTGCCCGTGCCAGCGGGCTCGATGGTCCAGGGCCTCGCGGCGCTGGCCGTGCACGACGCCGCCCGCCAGGCCGTCGACGACGGCTACACCATGGCGCGCGCCGCCGCGGGCGCCAGACACGGCTCCGTCCGCGTGGCCACCGAGGAGGCGCTGACGTGGGCGGGCACGTGCACACCAGGCGACGGGCTTGGCATCTCCGGTGACGAGGTGCTGATCGTCGGGAAGGACGTGACCGCCGCGGGCGCCGGCCTCATCGACCTGCTGCTCAGCTCCGGCGGCGAACTGGTCACGGTCCTCACCGGCGCGGGCGTCGACCCCGCGGTGGGCGCCGCGCTCCAGGACCACGTGCATCATCAGCACCTCGGTGCCGAGTTGGTGACCTACCACACGGGCCACCGCGGCGACGCGCTGTTGATCGGGGTGGAGTAGACGTGGTCACGCTCGCCGACAAGCTGGACCGGGTCATCGGCGCCAAGTCCGCGGGGCCGCTCGAGGAACACTTCGGCATCCGCACGGTCGACGACCTGCTGCGGCACTACCCGCGCAGTTACAGCCAGGGCATGTCGGTGCTCGAAAAGGATTGGGAGCCACCGGCGGAGGGGGAGCACGTCACCTTCGTCGACGAGATCGCCAAGGCGGACGTCCGCTGGACCAACCGGCAGCCGAAGCGCGAGTTCCTGGTCATCACTCTGAAGAATCGCAAGCCCAAGGTCACGGCCACCTTCTTCAACGCCAAGTTCACCAAGAAGATCCTGGTCAAGGACACGCCGCTGATGCTGTCGGGCGAGGTCGGATTCTTCAACGGCACAATGCAATTGACGCATCCAGCATTTCTGATCCTGGGAGGGGCCGGCCAGGGCAAGGGCAGCCGGTCGTTGGCGAAGATCGCCGAGACGTCACGCAAGACCGACGGCGAGATGCTGCTCTCGGCGTTCGAACGGGACTTCTTCCCCATCTACCCGGCGTCGGCCAAGGTGCAGAGCTGGGACATCTACGCGTGTGTCCGCCAGGTCCTCGACGTCCTGGACCCGCTCGAGGATCCGCTGCCCGAATCGGTTCGGCGACAATGGGATCTGATCTCCGAGGACGAGGCGTTGCGCGCCATCCATCTGGCAGAGCGAGAAGAAGACCGTGAGCGCGCCCGCGAGCGCCTGGCCTTCGACGAGGCCGTCGGTCTGCAGTGGGCGCTGGTGGAACGCAGGCACAGTGAGCTCAGCGAGACCGGCCCGCCCGCGCCGCCGAGGGAGGACGGGTTGGCCGCCGCGTTGGGACGGCAGTTGCCGTTCGACCTCACCGCAGGTCAGCGTGACGTCCTCGACGTACTCTGCACCGAACTCGCCGACACCAAGCCGATGCACCGGATGCTGCAGGGTGAGGTGGGATCGGGAAAGACGATAGTCTCGGTGCTGGCGATGGCCCAGATGGTGGACGCCGGCTACCAGTGCGCGCTGTTGGCGCCGACCGAAGTCCTTGCCACCCAGCACGCCCGGTCCATCCGCGACGTGCTCGGCCCCCTGGCGATGGGCGGTCAACTCGGCGGTCAGGACGGTGCGACCCGGGTCGCACTGCTCACCGGATCGATGACGCCGCAGCAGAAGCGCCAGGTCCGTGACGAGGTGGCCGGCGGTGAGGCGGGCATCGTCGTCGGCACGCATGCGCTGCTGCAGGACGCCGTCGAGTTCCACAACCTCGGCATGGTCGTCGTCGACGAGCAGCACCGCTTCGGCGTCGAACAACGAGATCGCCTGCGCGCCAAGGCTAATGGTGGCATCACGCCACACCTGCTGGTGATGACCGCCACCCCGATCCCGCGCACGGTCGCCCTCACCGTCTACGGCGACCTCGAGACCTCGGTCCTGCGCGAGCTGCCGCGCGGCAGGCGCCCGATCACCAGCAACACCATCTTCGTCGGCCAGAAGCCTGCGTGGTTGCAACGGGCCTGGCAGCGCATCACCGAAGAGGTCGGCGCTGGCCGGCAGGCCTACGTCGTCGCCTCGCGCATCGATGAGAACGACACGGGCGACAAGGATTCGGGCAAGAAGAAGCCGAGCAACAAGGAGCCTGGTCCGCCGGTCACCAGCGTGGTCGAGTTGTTCGAGCACCTCGGCCGTGGCCCGCTGAGCGGGCTGCGGCTCGGACTGATGCACGGACGGCTCTCCGGCGACGAGAAGGACGCCGTGATGTCGGCGTTCCGCGCCGGCGAGATCGACGTACTGGTGTGCACGACCGTCATCGAGGTCGGCGTCGACGTGCCGAACGCGACGGTGATGTTCGTGATGGACGCCGACCGGTTCGGCATCAGCCAGCTGCACCAGTTGCGCGGGCGCATCGGCCGCGGCGAGCACCCCAGCCTGTGCCTGCTGGCCACCAAGCTGCCAGAGGACTCGAAGGCCGGGGCACGGCTGAAGGCCGTCGCCTCGACCCAGGACGGCTTCGTGCTCGCCGATCTCGACCTCGCGGAGCGTCGCGAAGGAGACGTGCTCGGCCTCAGTCAGTCCGGCAGACCCATCACGCTGCGCCTGCTGTCCCTGGCTGAGCACCGTGAGATCATCGAGGCCGCACGCGCTTTCGCCGAGTCGGTCTACGATGCCGACCCCCGACTGCTCGACCACCGTGGAATCGCGGTGCTGGCAGCGCCGTTCACCGACACCGAACGTGTCGAATACCTGGACAAGGCGTGAGGAAGCCCGTCTGGCTGCTCGTGGCGGTGATGCTCGCCATCGTGGTCGCCATTCAGGTCACGACGGCCAGCGGTCGTGGCGACCGGTTCGTTGCCGACGCCGACGTGCCGACCGTGGCGCCGGGAGTCGACATCCTCGCCGGCATCCCGCTGATTCCGATCCGCGTGCGCGAACACGATTACCGCCGAGCCGCTTTCGGGGATGCCTGGACCGACGACAACACGGCACCTGGCGGACACAACGGGTGCGATACCCGCAACGACATCCTCGATCGTGACCTCGTCGACAAGACGTTCACGGCGATCAAGCGCTGCCCGACGGCGGTGGCCACCGGCACGCTGCACGATCCGTACACCAATGACACGATTCCGTTCACCAGAGGCAATCAGGTCGGTGCCTCGGTGCAGATCGATCACATCGTCCCGTTGGCGTTGGCCTGGGATCTCGGCGCCAGCGACTGGACCGATGACATGCGCAGGCGGTTCGCCAACGATCCGGCCAACCTGCTGGCCGTCCAGGGGCAGGCCAATCAGGACAAGGGAGACGCCGAGCCCGCTGACTGGATGCCGCCCAATCACGCGTTCTGGTGCCAGTACTCGGTGCAGTTCGCTGCGGTGTTGCGGGGCTACGCCCTACCGATCGACGACCGGTCCGCCGTGGTGCTGCGCGACGCCGCGACCACCTGCCCGACGGACTAGACGTCGGTCGGGCCGGATGCGGATGTTCGGCGGGGGTCGGCACAAATCGGGGCAGATTCACTCGAACAGGAACTCCTGCTAGTGGCAATGCGCACCGGTGCGGCGTGCTGCAAAGCTGTACTCATGGCTTTGAGAGGTGCACCATGCGTTGCGTAATCGTTGACGACAACCCCGAGTTCGTCGGCGCGGCGCGCCACGTCCTCGAGCAGGACGGCGTCACGGTCGTCGGCGTGGCGTCCACCAGCGCCGAGGCTCTTGGATGCGCTCATGACCTGCGACCCGACGTCATGCTGGTCGACATCGACCTCGGGGAGGAAAACGGCTTCGAACTCGTCGAGCAACTACACCGGTCCGGGTTGGCGACACCGCCACCGCTGATCCTGATCTCCACCCACAACGAGGACGATCTGGCCGACTTGATTGCGTCCAGTCCAGCCTTGGGGTTCGTGGCGAAGGTGAATTTGAGCGGACGTGCGGTCCGTGATCTTCTCGCCGGGGTTGCGGTCGCAGTGGACGACGAGCACCGCTAGCTGGCGTTCGCCTCCACGAGTTGCCCGCGGGAATTGATGCGCAATGGCCTTGAACAGCTTGTGGGGGACATCTTTCGCGGCACCGGACAATCCGGCGATAAGCCCGATGGCGGCTGGCTGCCATGTCGAAAGCGGGGCTGCTGGGAAGTGTTGATGGGCGCTAGCGCCGACGACACCGGGCTCGGTTGAGGCGATCGTGGGAGCCATTAACATGTTCACACCACGCACATCAGTTCGTGTCGCCGTCGTCGCCGAGGACAGAAGCGGGACCGACAGTGAGCCCCGCGCACGGGTGAAGTTTGCCGTCGAGGCGATTGGGACCTTCTTCTTGGTGCTCACCGTCGGCGCCGCCGTTGGGAGCCGTAGCCCGCTGGCGCCGCTGGCGATCGGCGCGGTCCTGATGGTGATGATCTACGCCGGCGGCCACCTCTCCGGGGGTCACTACAACCCGGCGGTCACCGTGGCGGCGCTGGTGCGGCGACGGGTCGGGCTTCGTGACGCCTCCGGGTACTGGCTTGCGCAGTTCGGAGGCGGCTTGTTCGCCGCAGTGGTGGTGCGCAGCGTCGTCGACCCGGCGCAGGCGGCGAAGCCGACGACGTTGACACTGACTGGGGCCGGTGTACCGGCGGCGTTTCTCGTCGAGCTGCTGTTCACGTTTGCCCTGTGCTACGTGATGCTCAACGTCGCCACCAGCAAGCACCAGCCCGACAACTCGTTCTACGGCTTGGCGATCGGGTTCACCGTGGTGGCCGGCGCGTTCGCAGTCGGTGCCATCTCGGGCGGTGCCTTCAACCCGGCGGTCACCGTCGGCGCCGCAGTGATGGACATGTTCGCCTGGCCCACGCTGTGGGTGTATCTGGTCGGGCAAGTCATCGCCGGCGCCACCGCCGGAGCCGTGTTCCTTGCCCTGAACCCCGACGATCGGTGATTCTTCACACGCTCACCACCATCGGGGCGTCCGCGTCCGCCGTTTGCGGGACGACATAGCAACACGTGAAGGGCAAGTCAACCAAAAGTCAAGCCACACTGCGCGTTCCCGTCGCTGCCGACGGAGTGCAACGGTAACGGCAGCGCCGACCTGCGCCCGTCCTGCTGGGGCACCGGTGATCCGCGATGGCTGGCCAAGCCAAGTCTGTCGTCGCACCCGCCACGCCGGTTATATGATGCAAACTTGCCTCGTCCAAGGGTGGCGAGGCCGAGGTGTGAGTTTTGCGCCATGACGCAGCGACGGTCACGGCCGACCGGCCGGATTCCGGGCGTGGCTTCCGCGCTCGGATCTCGTGATGCGCATTCGGGGCCAACATCCCTGCGGCAGTACGCGTCCGCACTGTTGTTACGTCCGACGGCCCCACCTCTGACGCTGGGGCTGGGGGCGGCCGCTCTTCTGATCGCGGCGGAGAGTGTCTTGGTATACCTGCTCAAGGAGGCCGTGCCCCGAAACGTCTTCGGCGTCGTGTTCCTGCTGGGCGTCCTGGCGGTCGCCGCGTTGTGGGGTTTCGGGCTCGGGGCGGTGACATCAGTGGCCAGCGCCGTCGTGTACGCGGGCTTCCACCATGGACAGACGGGCGGAAGTCTCGTTGCGACCTGGGTGGCAGTAACCGTGTTCCTGCTCGTTGCACTTGCAGCGGCAACCATTGCGGGGGTGGCCCGATCGCGCGCCGTCGAGGCTGATCTACGCCGCCGACAGGTCGAGACGGTCAATGGCAAGCTGGGCGCGCTCGCCGATCAGCAGGCCGCGCTGCGGCGGGTCGCAACACTCGTGGCCCGTGGGGCACTCCCCGCCGAGGTGTTCTCTGCGGTGGCGGTGGAGTTGTCCCGCTGTCTCGGGGGGTACTACCACTCGGTGTTGTTCCGGTATGAGCCCGACGGCACCGCTGTTCTCCTCGCGGTTGGCCTGGGCGACGCGCGTGAGGCGGCCGTTGATGACGTGGTTTCCCGCCGCGTCGCAGAGGAGGCGACGAGGAACATCGGTGCGCGGTTCCCTCTTGAGGGGGACAACGTATCGGCGACCGTCTTTCGTACCAGCCGGCCCGCCCGAATGGTCAGCTACGACAATGCTTCCGGCTCCATCGCCGAACGGTTCCGCTCGTTCGGCCTTCGTACTGCAGTCGGCGCACCGGTGATCGTCGATGGTCGCTTGTGGGGTGTGGCCATCGTTGGTTCTCTGAAACCCGATGCGCTTCCCTCCGACACCGAAGAGCGCATCGCGGACTTCACCGATCTGGTGGGCACGGCCATCGCCAACGCCCAGGCGCGGGCCGAACTCGGGGTCCTCGCCGAGCAACAGGCCGCCTTGCGGCGAGTGGCGACGCTGGTAGCACAGGGGGCGTCTCCGTCTGAGGTGTTCTCGGCGGTGGCACTCGAGTTGGCCGGAGTCCTCGGCGTGCAGAATGCCTCGATGTGGCGATACGAGTCCGACGATGCCGCCGAGCTGCTTTCGTCCTGGGATGAGCCCGGAGCGAAGAACTTGCCTGTTGGACAACGGTTTCCGCTCGCGGGCGAAAACATCGCGACGATGGTGCTGCGCACCGGGCGCCCGGCCCGGATGAACAGCCACGAACACGCCGGCGGCCCCGCCGCGGGGCAGATTCGTGAGCTGGGCCTGCACGGCGGTGTCGGAGCGCCGATCATCGTCGACGGCGGGCTATGGGGAGTCGCCGTCGTCGGCACCTCCCGAACCGAGCCCCTGCCCCCCGATACCGAGGCACGTGTCGGGGACTTCGCGGATCTGGTTTCGACGGCGATAGCGAATGCGCAGACCCATGCCGAGCTCACCGCGTCTCGAGTTCGGATTGTCACCGCCGCCGACGAGGCTCGGCGTCGTATCGAACGTGATCTGCACGACGGTGCTCAGCAGCGATTGGTCTCACTTGGGCTCGAGCTGCGTACCGCGGAAGCATCCGTGCCGCCCGAACTGCAGCCCTTGAAGGACAAGATCTCTCAACTCGTGACCAACGTGGTCGGCGTCTCCACGGACCTGCAAGAGCTTTCTCGCGGGATACACCCCGCGATCCTGTCCAAGGGTGGTCTGGGGCCAGCGCTCAAGACACTGGCTCGCCGCTCCGCCGTCCCCGTCGAACTCGACCTCGGGGTCACGTGGCGCTTGTCCGAATCTGCAGAGGTGGCGACCTACTACGTCGTTGCCGAAGCACTCACGAACGTGGCCAAACATGCAAGGGCCTCCGTCGTCAGGGTGTCAGTGGAGGCCGCCGCGGGCAGCCTGCGCCTTTCGATCGAAGACGACGGAGTCGGCGGAGTCGATACCGGAAATGGATCCGGACTCATCGGCCTCACCGACCGCGTCGAGGCTATCGGCGGCAGGATGACCGTCTGCAGTCGACCAGGGCAGGGAACATCACTGTTCGTCACGATTCCGCTCGACGTTCCGTGACAACGACGGTCTCGCCCAGAGGCTTTTGGTGATCCCGCGAAGCAACCGCGCCCGCGGGAAGTGTCGCTCGCGTGCCACCTCGACACAAGTTCGCATCGTCTGGCCCTTGCACCGTCACGATCAACGAGCGTTGTCCCCATCGCTGCGCCAACTGCTGGTCAGCGCGGGGCCGCAACATCGAGGAGACGAATTCCTGCTAGCCGGGGTGATCGGTGGGTGTTAGCGGTGATGTCACAGCGTTGCTCGAACGAAACCATGGGGAACACCAGATAGTTCCGTACCTCAGGAGTTCCGCCATCCGAAAAGCAAGGTCATCGCGGACGGGAGTCGGCCCGGTGTCGCCACGGCCCAAGCCCACGCGCCCGTCGGTGGAGTTGGGCCTGGTGGTCGCCGCCTCGTTCATCTTGGTGGAATCGGTTGCGGTTTTGCTACTCAAGCAGGTTGCGCCTGGTAGCGCATTCGGTGTCGTGTACCTGATCGGGATACTGGTGGTCGCCCCGGTGTGGGGATTCGGGCTCGCGGCGACGATGTCAGTGGCCAGCGCCATCGCCTTCGATTACTTCCGGGACGGGCCGACGGCCTTCACCTTGACCCGAGCCGAGAACTTGGCGGTGATCGGCATCTTCCTGGCGGTCGCAATGGTCGCCAACACGCTGGCGTACCTGGCCAGGACACGTGCCCTCGAGGCCGAGCACAGCCGCGACGAGTTGCGGGTGCTGATGGACCTGCAGTCCTCGCTGCGACGGGTGGCGACACTCGTCGCGCGCGGGGAGGACCCTGCGGTGGTCTTCTCCGCGGTAACCGAGGAACTCGCCCGGTGTCTAGGTGTGCACCATGCCACGCTGTTCCGTTACGAGGCGGACGGCACCGGTGTCCTGCTCGCGGGCCACCACAACCACGAACGAACGAAAATGGTTGTCGGCCTATCATTTCCGCTCGATGGCGAATCTGTGGCGGCGATGGTCCTGCGCACCGGTCGCCCCGCCCGAATGGACAGCAACCGCCACGACGATGCTCCCGGTGCCGCAGCCGAGTACATCCGCGGGCTGGGGGTGCGGTCGGGGGTGGGTGCACCGATCATGGTCGATGGCTTCGTGTGGGGCGCGGCCATCGTCGGCTCCTCGCAGACCGCCCCGTTACCAGCGGATACGGAGTCGCGGCTCGTGGAATTCGCCGATCTGGTGACGACCGCGATCGCCAACGCCGAGGCCCGCACCCAGCTCAATGCATCCCGCGCCAGGATCATCGCGGCCGGTGACCAGGCCAGGCGCCGCTTCGAACGTGACCTGCACGACGGCGCCCAGCAGCGGTTGGTCTCCCTGGGGTTACGGCTTCGCGCTGCAGAGGCCTCCGTGCCGCCCGACCTCGGATCGGTCCGCGAGCAACTCGCCGAGATCGCCGATGGCCTCACCGGCGTGTCCCGTGACCTTCAGGAGATATCCCGGGGAATCCATCCCGCGATCCTGTCCCGGGGCGGGCTCGGGCCCGCCCTCAAAACGCTCGCGCGCCGCTCCAGCGTCCCCGTCGAGCTTCGCGTCAGTGTCGACCAGCGGCTGTCTGAATGCGCCGAAGTGGCGGCCTACTACATCGTTGCCGAGTCGCTGACCAACGCAGCCAAGCACGCGCGGGCATCTGAGGTATGGATCACCGTCGACACCGACGGGCCCAATCTCCGTTTGTCGATACGCGACGACGGGTCCGGAGGAGCCGACTTCGGCCGGGGATCCGGGCTCGTCGGCCTGACAGACCGTGTCGAGGCGCTCGGCGGACGCCTGAGAGTTTCCAGTCCGATCGGTAGCGGGACGTCACTGCTGGCGACGATCCCGCTATAACCCGAGCGTTGCCGCCACATATGTGAATTCACCGGCGGTCGGAGAAGCGGATGTCGAGGCTTCGCAGGTACGTCTGCAGGCCCGCGTCCTGGATCGGAATCAGGTGTGCCGGGGCACCCGACTCGTTGAAGTGCGCGTGCCACAGGCCCGGCGGTGTGATGAACGCGCCGCCGGCCTGCCAGTCGACGCGGGTCGGGTCGACGATGTCGCCCCGCTCGTCCAACCGGGTCCCGAGCAGCGTGTAGCAGCCAGGCTCGGCGTCGAGAATCAGGTCGAGTGCGACGGACTGATGACGGTGTGGACGCTGCTCCTGATCCGGCGGCAGCAGACCGAACATCGCCCACAGCACATGGGTGATCGTCAGCGTCTGCTCCTCCTCGGCATTGGCCAACAGCACGCTGACTCGGCTCTTGTCGTTGGCGCCGGGGCGTGACGCGATCTGACCGAGTCGAGCCACCGCGTCAGAGCGTCGAAACTTCGTCGGTCGGAAGCGCTGTTCGGTGGCAGTCGCGCCGAGATGGCGAAGCAGCGGCCCGTCATGGACCCAGTACAGCGCGGCATCGGAACCGGAGTCGGCATGGAACGTGGCGTGGCTGTCGGCGGGCAGAGTGAGGAAATCGCCCTTCTCCCAACGCACCAGCCGACCGTTCACCGCCGAGAAGCCCCGGCCCGAGATGACGTAGTACAGCTGAGAGGTGGCATTCGGGTTGGTGGCGATCTGTTCGCCTGCACGGATGCGCACGAAGTTCGCCACCAGTGCCGGGCTAGTCGCCGGGCCGTGGTGAATGCCCAG
>JAOPWT010000539.1 GCA_025965555.1 Mycobacterium sp. | reverse complement strand
ACCGTGAAGCGGTGCGACTGTTC
Organism: Mycobacterium sp.; assembly: GCA_025965555.1. Classification (GTDB taxonomy): domain Bacteria; phylum Actinomycetota; class Actinomycetes; order Mycobacteriales; family Mycobacteriaceae; genus Mycobacterium. Next base: position 8,756 of record JAOPWT010000539.1, on the reverse strand, counting down.
GGCGCCGCAGCCGCCATCCGGCAACGAGGCGGCTTTGTCCGCTTCAAGAGCTGGGACGCCTCTTTCGAATTCCCGGTGGCGACGCTTCGTGATGCGATGGGCGCGAAGGACTTTGAATCCGCGTGGGCCGAGGGCGCCGCGCTGTCCACCGAGGAGGCGATCGCCTACGCCCTGCGCCGTCGCGGCGAACGCAAACGCCCCGCGAGTGGCTGGGCCTCGCTCACTCCCACTGAGCGCGATGTCGTACGACTGGTCAGCGAGGGGCTCGCCAACAACGACATCGCGACGCGGCTTTTCGTCTCACCGCGCACCGTGCAGACTCACCTCACCCACGTCTACTCCAAACTCGGACTCACCTCCCGCGTGCAACTCGCGCAGGAAGCTGCGCGTCACGGTTGACCGACACCTACAGCTCTGATCGAAGACGTAGTCGTTCAAGCCCTGGTTGGGTTCGAGGTCAATCGCGGGCCGCGTGGCAGGAATACCGCACGTTCGAAATAAGTGCCCTCTGCCAGTCTCGAGCGAAATTGCATGCACCCCAACGCTTCCGTGAACTACTGGACTGTTCATGAAAGACGCCCAACACCGAAAGGAGAACCCCCAACCTAGGAATCGCCGCACGGGGCGGATACTTTTATCCGGCCACCAGCGGATACTTCTACTCGGCCATTGACAGTCAAGGCATTTACACACCGGCGGTCGTGGGTTCGATCCCCTCCGCGCCCACCAATGTCTTTGCAGCTCACAGCTCCGAGTGAGTCCGCCAGAGGCGGCAGTGAAACGCTCGAGTGTGCCAAGCGGGTTCGCACTAGCCACGGCCTCCTATGGTTCGAACACCAGAAGCGGTTTGCCCCCGTGTTCGGGAGCCTCGGCCAAATACACGGCTTCGCTGAACTTTTCGACGGGGATCGGCTGGCCCTCGGGCACTCGCAACGCGCCGCTGTCGGCGAGCTGAACTGTCCGGTCGATCGCTGCAGTCATCTGATCCTTCGGGGCCTCGGTGAACCACCGGAACAGCCAAAAGCCCCGAACGGTCTTGGTTTCGTAGATCAGTGAACGCGCAAAGATCGGGATGGTGAGTTTGTCGGGATCGGTTTGGCGGTGCGTGGACAGCGCACCGTAGACCACAAGCTCACCGTGCGGCACCAGCGCACGCGACACGTCCGCGCCCACCTGGCCGCTGACACAGTCGATCGCCTTGGACACGCCGTCGTGGCCTGCGATGTCGGCCACCCGTTCGCCCAGGTCCTCATCCTCGGTACTGATCACCGCGGTGCCCCCCAGCGCGAGGATGTCCTCGACAGCCGATCGGCGGCGGACCACGTTGATGGTCTTGAAGCCGACGTGGGTACCGAGTTGGATGACCGACTGGCCAACGATGGAACCGGCCGCGGTCTGTAGGAGCCACTCGCCCGGTCGGACATCGAGTTCATCACCGGTCAAGATCACGGCGGTGAGCGGATTGCTGAGAATCTGGGCCGCAGTGGAATTGCTCATGTTGGCCGGAACACGAAGTACCCGCTCGGCATCAGCGACGACATACTCCTGCCACGTGCCTCTGACTCCGATCGTGATGACGCGTTGACCGACCGTCAGACCGTCCGCCCCGCGACCGAGTTCGTCGATCACACCGACGCATTCGATTCCGGGGACAGTGGGGAAGTCCGGAGTGAATCCGTATCTGCCGCGGACGGTATGTAGATCGCTGGCCTCGACCGGTGCAGCAGACACCCGGATCCGGACCTGGCCGGGGCCGGGCTCAGGAAGCGGGCGGGTCTCCAGGTGCAGAACCTCCGACGGTTCGCCCAACGTGTCGGCGACGACAGACCGCATCGTTCGCATTTCCTCACGCTCCTCCGGTACCGGTTCGATCGCGCGGCGTCGGTCCCGCCCGCGGCGGTGAACAGCTGGATCAGCGCCGCGAGCTCCGGCCGTACTAGCTCTGATGCTCCCACCACGGCGGGTCGTTGGGGCCTAGGTGTCGCAGCCCGGGGCTCGACGAAGAGCTCCTCGCGCTGCCGGCTCCAGCAGGCACCACCGCATAACCGAACCGCGATCCGCTTGGACATTCCGGCCTACTGACACGGTTAAGCGGCTAAATACTCGGCGCGCTTTCGATCCGGTCAGCCCGACCCAGGACCGCCACGGCGAGAGAGGTCAGGATTTCGGGCATCACAGCGGCGATTTCCTCGTCGTCGACGGGATGGACGCTGGCGAAGCGGGTGTGAGCGGCAGGCACCGACAGCTTGACGTCATGGAGCACATTTCCTCCTGCGACTCGTGCCGACTTGCGCGCATCATCGTGTGCCCACACTCCGCCGTACCGGCCGTGTGAGGCCCCGATGACAGCCACCGGCTTCCCGCTGATGGCACCGGCACCGAACGGTCGCGAGATCCAGTCGATTGCGTTCTTGAGGGTGGCGGACATCGTGCCGTTGTATTCGGGGGTCACGAACAGCAGGGCGTCGGCCGACTCAACGTCGGCGCGCAGCCTGTCGGCGGCCGCGACGGCCCCCGGCCGATCGATGTCTTCGTTGTAAAGGGCGACATCGGCCAGGCCTTCGAAGATTTCGACCGAGACTCCGCTCGGTGCGAGCGTGACGGCCGCCTCGGCCAGGCGCCGGTTGTCCGAGCCGGAGCGCAAGCTGCCAACCAGGGCGAGAATTCGGATGCTCATCGCAGTCCCTTCGTAGTGGATTTCTGCTCATTGGCGCAGTACCGAGGTGTCGATCCAAGGCTGTCGATCAAATGCGAATCTTGCATCGACGCGGCCTGGAATATCCGATGGCAGCTAGCGAGAGTCCGCCAATTGGTGCCAGCACCGCCGCGTCATACCCGCTAGCCGGAATCCTGGTTCCCGCAACGAGATTGCGTTCGCACGGCTCGACGCCGAGCGTAGGCTTTCGGTATGCAGCCACACGCACGTCTCCACCTCGACCGTGCGCGCGCGGACTCATTCGGTGCCGCTGCGCGAGTCTACGACGCGCGTCGCCCGCGCTACCCCGCCGAACTCATCGATGATCTTCTGATGCAGGGCGCTCGAACGGTGCTCGACGTTGGCGCGGGCACCGGGATAGCATCCGAGCAACTCCTCGAGAGGGGAGCCGATGTGCTTGGAATTGAACCAGATCCGCGAATGGCCGAAGTCGCAAGGGGCAAGGGCGTTCCGATCGAGATCGCCACGTTCGAGAACTGGATGCCAGCGGAGCGCCGCTTCGACCTGGTCGTGTTCGGGCAGTCCTTTCATTGGGTGGATCCTGATATTGCATTGCCGAAGGTTCATCGACTGCTGCGAAGCGGTGGACGTCTTGCATTGATGTGGAACCGCTTGGTCCCGACACGTCCCACGCAACGCGACCTCGCCGAGATATACCGGGACTACGTGGATCCGAGTTCACCACTGGTCGACGGCTCGTCGAACGGTCTCGACGCCGAGCACCGCACCGACGGACTGATCGACTCGATCGCGGCTTCCGGTTTCACCGTTGAGGAGCGCACGTACCCGCGGGACGACCACTATTCCACCGAACAGTGGCTTGACCTTGCGTTCACCTACTCGAACCACCTCGTCCTCGCCGCCGAGAAGGCCTCGGAGCTACGCAGCAAATTGGCCGAGCGCATCGGTTCGAAAGGCGTGTCGGTGGGCGGAGATAGCTTGTTGATCCTCGCCACCCGCGCATAGGAGGTGGCGATGGGTTGCGCGGGCGAGGCCATACCGCTTCACGGGGTGCCGGTGGCCAGTATCCCTTTGGGCCCTCGAGGACCAGCAAGCGTTCCCTGGCGTGAGTGTCCCGCATGTATCGGCATGGCCAGCAAGCCCTCAGCGTGTTGTGCAGCACGCCTTGCAGAACGCCGCCGTCTCGAGTTCGCGGAGGTTTGCCGCGATTGTGACGAGAGGCAGCGCCGCGTCGACGGCCGCCGCGTCACCGGTGAACTCCGCGCGCAGCGCGAGCACGAATTCGTCGCCTACCGGACCCCAGTTACGATCAGTGACACCGGCGAGTCGAGCCCCGACCGAGTCGGCGTGGGCCTCCAGCACAGCGCGTGCACGCGGATATGCCGAAAGTGGTAGCGGGGTCCTGATGTCGGCGATGGTGTCGCTTGCGCTCCGCAATCGGACCGCGCGATTGGCTGCGCGTACCACTTGATCACATGGGTCGGCGTCGCCGCCGGTCTCCGAAAGATATTGACGCACGGCATCATCGACGGTGCGGCTAACCACCAGCGCATCCTGGCTCAGCGCGGTGACGTTGACGTCTATCGCCTCCGAGGCTGCGCGGGTGACGCGCAGCACTGCGGCGTGCAGGTAACGCGTACCGAGCGCGATCGCGGCGTCGATGGCAGCCGATACCGATGCTGTGGCGCCCCTGGGCCACAGGAGCATCGATACCACGACGGCGACCGCCGCCCCCGCCGTGATGTCTTCGATGCGCACCAAACCGAGCCGCCACCCCGTCGGAGCGATCAGGTTGAGGATGATCAGCACGGTCATCGTGAACGACGCCTGGCCGGCGGTGAACGAGGCCACCCGCGGAACGTAGGCCGCGGCGAAAATCGTGATCGGAAGCAATGTCCACAGCACTGCCGGCTCGACCCCGACAACCGCGATCAGCGCGGCACCCAGGGTCACCCCGATAGCGGTACCAGTAACGGCCCGAACAACTTTCGTCCCCGTAGCCGACGCGCTGCTGCCCAACACCACGATTGCGCCCAACACCACCCAGAATCCGTGTTGCACTGGAAACAGGTGGGTAGCCGCCACGGCCAACGCAAGTCCCACCCCGGTGCGTACTGCGTTGCGTGCCGCCACTGAGCGGCTGGATAGAAATCCGGTGAGGATTGTGCGAACGGCCACGGTCTCTGGAAGCAACCGGTCTGCTGCCCCGCTGGGTGGTAGGCGCACGCCGAGCGCTCGCGCCCAGGCCGGGCGCGCGTCGGCCCCGGCGGCGGCGGTGACTCGGCCGGTCCGGCCAACGACCGTCGTGATGATCTGGCGGAACAACAGCGCACGGCCGACGGCGACTGCCGAGTCGTCGGAGCGTTCGTTGAGTACGACGACGATGTCTTCGTGGTCACGACTCCGCGCTGTCGACCGTAGCTGCCCAAGGGCACCGTCGAGTTCAGCCCGGTCCGCCGCGCGCTCCAAGACGCGGGCGACATCAAGCACGCGGGCTGAGCTCCGCAACACCATGACGGCATGTTCATTCGTTTCCGCGAGGGCATCGCCCGTGTTCTCGTCGACTCGGTCCGCCACCCATTCCAGGTCGTCGACCACCTGCACCAGGGCCTGGCTGCCCGCCGCCAAGCCGACTGGTCGGTAGTGGGTGTCAAAGAAGTTAGCCCGCAGCGCTTTCATCGCACGCGACACCTGGGCGGCCGACCCCACGCCCTCCAGCAGGTCGGCCAGCGCACCGCACACCTGCGCGGCGTGACTACGCAGACCGCTCTGGTGGCGTGGCGGAAGAAGGAACAACGCTGCCGGTATGCAGACGACTAATGCGATTGCCCAGCCCAGTAGGCGCTCGCCGATCGGTCCGATCGGAGTGCACACCGGCAGCACGTAGGCCAACAGCGTCACCCGCTGTCCAGCGGCGATCGTTTCGCTGAGGACACCGGCAAGCGTCACCGCCACACCAAGCACGAATATCAGCGTCACCGCCAGCCACGGGATGGGAGCAACCAGGCTGCCGACCGCAATTAGGACGACCCCATTGAATCCCACGCCGCAGTACGCGAGCGCACGGCCCCGCCGATCGCCTGGGAAGTCGACCAGCACCATCAACCACAACGCGCCGACGATCGTGAACAATGTCGCCTGCGAGCCACCCGAGACCAAGAAACTCACCGCGGCCGCAAGGGGAACGACGATCGCCGCGCGGGCAGCGCTGCGTAGCCCATCGAGGTCGGGATCACCTTTCCGCCGCCGCTCGCTCACCACGCTCCACAAACCGGCCGCCATCAATGGGCGCGCGACTCGCGGCATCCCAATCCATCCGGCGCTGATCTCATCGTCGGCTCCTTATCGACGAGCAGGTAACCAGCTGCGCCGTCCATCACCTGGAGGTTGACCTGCTGGCTCGCTGAATCTGACTGATCTCAGTGTTGCTCTGCGTAGTAGCCCTGTCAGCACTGCAGACCCGAATCAAGGCCCCCCGCCAGCTGCCATGGGTTGATTGACCGGTAAGCCCCGATTCCGTTTGGCAGGAAGGCATTAATGGGTGCCAGCGAGGACGACATCACCTGGTTGCGTCGCAACTCTGGAAGAGGCAAGCAGCAGTTCACTTTCGAAGGAGTGTCATTATGCGAATTGGATGGAAGTACATGACTCCGGCGTTGGCAGCGGCCGCAACCGCGCTGACCATCGCCGCAGCACCAGCGGCCATGGCCGATCCTGCTCCGGCCCCGACACCAGTGGTCGCCACCGCTCCGATGGCCGCCGGCCATATTGTCGAGGCTCGTTACGGCGGCGGTGGCCATGGCGGCGGCTTCCATGGTGGCGGCTGGGGCGGTGGCTGGCGCGGCGATCGAGGCGGGGGCTACGGCTGGCCGGGTTTCTGGCCGTGGGGTTGGCATCGGTAGCGATCAATCCGATGACCGCGGGCTCTTAGGATTGCACCGATGACCGTCCCGTTCTCGTGGGAACTGCCCTACGCGTGGCCGCGCAAACCTGTGCTGGCGCGCAACGTCGTCTGCACGTCGCAGCCGCTGGCCTCGGAGGCCGGCCTGGCGATGATCGCCGACGGAGGCAGTGCGGTCGACGCGGCGCTGGCCGCCGCGATCACCTTGACCTTGGTCGAGCCGGTGTCCAACGGCATCGGCTCGGATGCCTTCGCCATCGTGTGGGACGGCGAGCGGTTGCACGGGCTGAACGCCTCTGGGCGTTCGCCTGCGGCGTGGACCCCCGAGTATTTCCGCGCCGGGCCGGTTCCGATGCGGGGCTGGAACTCGGTCACCGTGCCGGGCGCGGTTTCAGCATGGGCCGCGCTGCACGCCCGGTTTGGGAGGTTGCCGTTCGAGCGTGTCTTCGAGCGGGCGATCGGCTACGGCCGCGAAGGGTTCCTGATCTCGCCGACGGTGGCTGCGCAGTGGGCTTCACAGGTGGCGGAGCTACGGTCGCAGCCGGGATTCGCCGAAGCGTTTCTTCCGGGCGGGCGGGCACCCCTGGCGGGGGAGCGGTTCCGGCTTCCCGAGCACGCCGGGACGCTGGAGAAGATCGCGGCGACGGGCGGGGAGGCCTTCTATCGGGGCGAGCTGGCGGTTGCGATGGAGGCTCACTCGACCCTGAACGGTGGCGCGATGCTGGCCTCCGATCTGGCCTCGCACCGCGCCGAATGGGTCGATTTGATCAGCATCGACTACCGCGGCTACGCACTGCACGAACTTCCACCGAACGGCCAGGGCATCGTCGCCTTGATCGCGCTTGGCATGTTACGGCACTTCGACATGGCTTCGCTCCCAGTGGATTCGGCGGACAACGTGCACCTGCAGATCGAGGCGATCAAGCTGGCCTTCGCCGACGCGCTGACCCACGTCGCCGACATCGACCACATGCCGGTGCGACCGCATCAGCTGTTGGACCCCGACTACCTCAGGCAGCGGTCGACACTGATCGACCCGGCGCGGGCCACAGCGGTTTCGGCAGGCAGGCCGCCAAAGGGTGGGACGGTGTATCTGACTGCCGCCGACGCCGCCGGGATGATGGTGTCGATGATCCAGTCCAATTACGACGGCTTCGGGTCGGGCGTGGTGGTGCCAGGCACCGGGATCTCACTGCAGGACCGCGGCACAGGTTTCAGCGCCGTGCGTGGCCACCCGAATCTGGTCGCACCGCGAAAGCGCCCGTACCACACCATCGTTCCCGCGTTCCTCACCAAAGCCGGGGTGCCGGTGATGAGCTTCGGCGTGATGGGCGGATCTATGCAACCCCAAGGACATCTACAAATGGTGACGCGCATCGCCGACCATGGCCAGAACCCACAGGCGGCGTGCGACGGCCCGCGGTTCCGCTGGATACACGGCATGCAGGTGAGTGTTGAGCGTCATTTCCCGCAGGCAACGGTCGACGACCTGCGTCGGCGCGGCCACGACGTGGTCGTGGTCGAGGACTCCGACCAGTTCGGGAGCTGCCAGGCGATCTGGCGCCTGCCGGACGGGTATCTGGGGGCCAGCGATCCACGTCGCGACGGCCAGGTCGCCGGCTTCTAGTGCCGGGACATCGGGCTCAAGAGCACCTGGATCGGCAGCGCTGACTGGGTGTTTGGGTGGATCAGTCTGCTAGCCCCGGCTGACCGGCAGAGCGCTGTCCCCGGTCACATGCAGCCCGAATGGGGGCTGCTCGCCGACCCGCCAGGTACCGTCCATCTGCAGGCGCCGACCCGCTGCGCGGGTCCTTCGCATGGCTCGTCGCGCCACGGAGAGCTGTTGAGTCTCCCAGCCCTTCAGCCGATCTGGGACGTAGCACGCCGAGGCGCCGAGCAGCGACTTGCCCAGCTGCCAGGCATCGTCGGCTGCCTTCGCGGTGCCCACCCCGATGTGTGGCCGCAGCGCAAACGCCGCGTCGCCGATCAGGCAGCTCCGCCCGAAGGCCATCCGCGGCACCTCGAGGTCGACGATCACCTGGATGAACGGCTCAGCGGTTCGTCGGACAAGTTCGGTGAGCGGTGCCGGAAGTTCGGCGTCCGCCGCCGAATGCAGCTGCTCGACATGGCGCGTCTGGACCGATCCGGCTGGCACGGTCAGCTCGGCAGTGAAGCCGT
>JAOPWT010000179.1 GCA_025965555.1 Mycobacterium sp. | reverse complement strand
GGATGTACGCCTACCGCAGCCATGGCATCCACGTGTGCGCCAACGTCGTCTGCGCTGACGAGGGCGTCGCCGCCGCAGTGCTGCTTCGCGCCGCGGTGGTGACGGACGGCTTCGACGTCGCCCATGCCCGTCGCGGTCCCTTGACCACCGCGGCGTTGGCCCGCGGGCCGGGAAATCTCTGCTCGGCGCTGGGAATAGTGATGGCCGACAACGGTATTCACCTCTTCGACGAGCGCAGCCCCATCCGACTCGAACTCTGCGCTCGTCGCCCCGTCAGCAGCGGCCCACGCGTCGGGGTGAGCAAGGCCGCCGACAGGCCGTGGCGGTTCTGGCTCGCCGACCACCCGGAGGTGTCGGCGTATCGCCGTAGTCCCCGGGCACCCGCGCCGGGCGATAGCGATTGATGCGAGAGGATTGACGCGTGACGTCTCAGGGCACCGGCATCCTCGATGAACTGGACTGGCGCGGCTTGATAGCGCAGTCCACCGACCGTGACGCATTGGCCGCCGCGGCGGCAGCCGGACCGCTGACGCTCTATGCGGGCTTCGACCCGACGGCGCCGAGCCTGCACGCCGGGCATCTGATTCCGTTGTTGACGCTGCGACGCTTCCAACGGGCCGGGCACCGGCCGATCGTGCTCGCCGGCGGCGCGACCGGGATGATCGGCGATCCCCGCGACACCGCCGAACGCGCCCTCAACACTGCGGACACCGTGGCCGAGTGGTCCGACCGCATCCGCGGCCAGTTGGAGCGATTCGTCGAGTTCGACGGGTCGCCGACCGGCGCGATCGTCGAGAACAACATGTCCTGGACCTCGCAGCTCTCGGCGATCGAGTTCCTGCGCGACCTTGGCAAGCACTTCTCCGTGAACGTGATGCTCGACCGCGACACCATCCGGCGCCGACTCGAGGGCGACGGCATCTCCTACACGGAGTTCAGCTACATGCTGCTGCAGGCCAATGACTTCGTGGAGTTGTATCAGAAGCACGGCTGCACGCTGCAGATCGGTGGCTCCGACCAGTGGGGCAACATCATCGCCGGAGTGCGCCTGGTCCGTCAGAAGCTCGGTGCCAGCGCGCACGCGCTGACCGTGCCGCTGGTGACCTCGGCCGATGGCAAGAAGTTCGGCAAGTCCACCGGCGGCGGCAACGTCTGGCTCGATCCCGAATTGACCACGCCCTACGCCTGGTACCAGTACTTCTTCAACACCGCCGACGCGGACGTCGTGCGGTATCTGCGCTGGTTCACCTTCCTGTCGGCCGGAGAGGTCGCCGCCCTCGGGGTGGCGACCGTCGAGCGTGCGCACGAACGAGCCGCCCAACGACGACTGGCCCAGGAACTCACGACCTTGGTCCACGGCCACGCCGCGACAGAGTCCGTCGAACTGGCCAGCCAGGCCCTGTTCGGCCGAGGTGAGCTGGCGGGACTGGACGAACCGACTCTGGCCGCGGCGCTGCGCGAGACGTCGGTCGCCGAGCTCACGCCCGGTGTTCCCAACGGGATCGGCGACCTTCTGGTGGCCACCGGTCTGTCCAAGAGCAAGGGTGAGGCGCGACGCACGCTGTCCGAGGGCGGGGTGTACGTCAACAACGTCCGGGTGGAGGGAGACGATTGGGCGCCCGAATCGGAGGACTTCCTTCACGGCAAGTGGCTTGTCCTGCGGCGCGGCAAGCGCAACGTCGCAGGCGTGGAGAGGGTCTCAACGAGCGCCTGAACGGCGCTCGTAGCCCTGAACTTCTGTCGGACACGCCGTCTACCAGGGAATTTGACTCTCTGTTATCCGGCACGTAACTTAGTCCAAGTCGTCGCGACGCGGTCAAGCCGCTGAGCGCGACGGCATCCCAGAGGGAAGTCCACTTCGGTGGGTGTCCTCTACTGTCTGCTCTACGATCAGCGGCTTTTCGCCGCGGAGTCGTTGCGCGGCCAGGCGGGTGTGTTGTTTGAGAACTCAATAGTGTGTTTGGTGGTTTTTGTTTGTTGTTTTTGGCCATCCTCGTGGGGGACTCCCCGTCTTCCTTTGGTGGGGGTGGCTTGTTTTTTTGATGCCAGTTTTTGGTGTCTTTTGTTGGGTCGAATTGTTCTGATTCGGATTCCACCTGCCTGTTTGTGGTGGGTTGTTTTTGTTTGGAGAGTTTGATTCTGGCTCAGGACGAACGCTGGCGGCGTGCTTAACACATGCAAGTCGAACGGTAAGGCCCTTCGGGGTACACGAGTGGCGAACGGGTGAGTAACACGTGGGTGATCTGCCCTGCACTTTGGGATAAGCCTGGGAAACTGGGTCTAATACCGAATATGACCACGGATCGCATGGTTCGTGGTGGAAAGCTTTTGCGGTGTGGGATGGGCCCGCGGCCTATCAGCTTGTTGGTGGGGTGATGGCCTACCAAGGCGACGACGGGTAGCCGGCCTGAGAGGGTGACCGGCCACACTGGGACTGAGATACGGCCCAGACTCCTACGGGAGGCAGCAGTGGGGAATATTGCACAATGGGCGCAAGCCTGATGCAGCGACGCCGCGTGAGGGACGACGGCCTTCGGGTTGTAAACCTCTTTCAGCACAGACGAAGCGCAAGTGACGGTATGTGCAGAAGAAGGACCGGCCAACTACGTGCCAGCAGCCGCGGTAATACGTAGGGTCCGAGCGTTGTCCGGAATTACTGGGCGTAAAGAGCTCGTAGGTGGTTTGTCGCGTTGTTCGTGAAAACTCACAGCTCAACTGTGGGCGTGCGGGCGATACGGGCAGACTGGAGTACTGCAGGGGAGACTGGAATTCCTGGTGTAGCGGTGGAATGCGCAGATATCAGGAGGAACACCGGTGGCGAAGGCGGGTCTCTGGGCAGTAACTGAC
>JAOPWT010000166.1 GCA_025965555.1 Mycobacterium sp. | reverse complement strand
ACACCGCGTCGAGCGAGCCGGCGGCGCGTCGGTTTCCGCGACCGGTCAGGACCCCCAGCGCGGTCTGGGTGCTGATCGCCGGTGCCGTCGGTCTCACCGCGGCCATCACGCTGACGATCGAGAAGATCAAGCTGCTGGAGAACCCGGCCTACGTCCCGTCGTGCAGCATCAATCCGGTGCTGTCGTGCGGTTCGGTGATGGTGACCCCGCAGGCAGCGGCGTTCGGATTCCCCAACCCGCTGATCGGCATCGTGGCCTTCACGGTCGTCGTGGTGACCGGCGTGCTGGCCGTCGCCAAAGTCTCTCTGCCGCAGTGGTTCTGGGCTGGTCTCGCCGCTGGAACGCTGCTCGGGGTGGTCTTCATCCACTGGCTGATCTACCAGAGCCTGTACGTCATCGGAGCCCTGTGCCCGTACTGCATGGTGGTGTGGGCGGTGACCATACCGCTGCTGGTCGTGGTGGCGTCGGTCGCGCTTCGGCCCTTGGCGGGCAACGGGATTGCCCGGTTCCTGTACCAGTGGCGGTGGTCACTCGTCGCGCTGTGGTTCACCGCCCTGATTCTGATGATCCTGGCTCGCTTCTGGAATTACTGGTCGACGCTGATCTAGACCGGCCCGGGCCGCGAGCGAGTTAGGGTAGCGCGTGATCTCCAAACTGTTGGTGGCCAACCGCGGTGAGATAGCGATCCGGGCGTTCCGTGCGGCGTACGAGATGAGCATCGCCACGGTGGCGGTGTACGCGTACGAGGACCGCAACTCGTCGCACCGGATGAAGGCCGACGAGTCGTATCAGATCGGCGAGCCAGGCCACCCCGTGCGCTCTTATCTCTCCATCGACGAGATCATCCGCGTCGCCCGCGATGCGGGTGCCGATGCGGTGTATCCCGGTTACGGCTTCCTTTCCGAGAATCCGGAACTCGCGGCCGCGTGCGCTGAGGCGGGCATCACCTTCGTCGGCCCCGGCGCTCACGTGCTGGAGCTGACGGGTAACAAGTCGCGGGCGATCGCGGCGGCGCGGGAGGCGGGTCTGCCCGTACTGGCGTCGTCGGAACCGTCGGCATCGGTGGACGAACTCGTCGCCGCCTCGGCCGACATGAGTTTTCCGCTGTTCGTCAAGGCGGTGTCCGGCGGCGGCGGTCGGGGCATGCGGCGGGTCACCGACCCTGGCGCGCTGGCCGAGGCGATCGAGGCGGCCAGTCGTGAGGCCGAGTCGGCGTTCGGCGATCCCATGGTCTACCTCGAGCAGGCGGTGCTCAACCCGCGTCACATCGAGGTGCAGATCCTGGCCGACACCAAGGGCAACGTCATTCACCTGTTCGAGCGCGACTGCAGCGTGCAGCGGCGCCATCAGAAGGTGATCGAGCTGGCTCCCGCGCCCAACCTGCCGACAGAGCTGCGGGCCAGGATGTGTGCCGATGCGGTCGCCTTCGCGCGCCAGATCGGCTACTCGTGTGCGGGCACCGTCGAGTTCCTGCTCGACGAACGCGGCAACCACGTCTTCATCGAGTTGAATCCGCGCATCCAGGTGGAGCACACGGTGACCGAGGAGATCACCGACGTCGACCTGGTGGCCAGCCAGCTGCGCATCGCCGCGGGGGAGACGCTCGCGGATTTGGGGCTGAGCCAGGATTCGATTCAGGTCCGTGGCGCGGCGATGCAGTGCCGTATCACCACCGAGGACCCGGCCAACGGTTTCCGGCCGGACACGGGACGGATCACCGGGTACCGGTCGCCGGGGGGTGCGGGCGTCCGGCTCGACGGCGGCACCAATCTCGGTGCGGAGAGCCGCGCGCACTTCGACTCGATGCTGGTCAAGATGACGTGCCGGGGCCGGGACTTCACGACCGCGGTGACGCGCGCCAGGCGCGGGCTCGCCGAGTTCAGGATCCGCGGGGTGTCGACCAACATCCCGTTCCTGCAGGCGGTCGTCGACGATCCCGACTTTCGCGCGGGCCGGGTCACCACGTCGTTCATCGATGAACGCCCGCAACTGCTGACCGCCCATGCTTCGGCCGACCGCGGTACGAAGATGCTCAACTACCTCGCCGAGGTCACGGTCAACTCGCCCTACCGCGATCGCGTGCGGGTGTACCCGCAGGACAAACTCCCCGATGTCGATCTCGATGCGACTCCGCCGCCAGGCAGCCGCCAGCGGCTCATCGAGCTGGGGCCCGAGGGCTTCGCGGCATGGCTGCGGGACTCGCCCGCGGTGGGCGTCACCGACACCACGTTCCGCGACGCGCATCAGTCGCTGCTCGCCACCAGGGTGCGGACGTCCGGGCTGGTGGCCATCGCGCCCCACATCGCCAGGATGACTCCCGAGCTCCTGTCGATGGAGTGCTGGGGCGGGGCGACGTACGACGTGGCCCTTCGCTTTCTGAAGGAAGACCCGTGGGAACGGCTGGCGGCCCTGCGCGAGGCGATCCCCAACATCTGTCTGCAGATGCTGCTGCGCGGCCGCAACACCGTCGGCTACACCCCGTACCCCGAAGTCGTCACCTCGGCCTTCGTCGAGGAGGCCACGGCCACTGGCATCGACATCTACCGGATCTTCGACGCGCTCAACAACGTCGAGTCGATGCGTCCGGCCATCGATGCCGTCCGCCAAACCGGTTCGGCGGTCGCCGAAGTGGCGATGAGCTACACCGGCGATCTGTCGGATCCGGCCGAGACGCTCTACACGTTGGACTACTACCTCAAGCTGGCCGAGCAGATCGTCGACGCGGGCGCGCACGTGCTGGCCATCAAGGACATGGCGGGACTGCTGCGGGCGCCTGCGGCGACCACGCTGGTAACGGCGTTGCGCAGCCGGTTCGAACTGCCGGTGCACGTGCACACCCACGACACCCCCGGGGGTCAGTTGGCCACCTACACCGCCGCGTGGCAGGCAGGCGCCAGTGCGGTCGACGGGGCGGCAGCGCCGCTGGCGGGTACCACCAGTCAGCCTTCCCTGTCGTCGATCGTCGCCGCGGCCATGTACACCCGCTACGACACCGGGTTGTCGCTGCGCGCCGTGTGCGATCTGGAGCCGTACTGGGAGGCTCTGCGAAAGGTGTACGAGCCCTTCGATGTTGCGGCATCTGGACCACCAGCCCCGACGGGCCGGGTGTACAGCCACGAGATTCCGGGCGGTCAGCTCTCCAATCTGCGTCAGCAGGCGATCGCGCTGGGCCTTGGCAATCGGTTCGAGGACGTCGAGGACGCATACGCGGGCGCCGACCGGGTGCTCGGGCATCTTGTCAAGGTCACGCCGTCGAGCAAGGTCGTCGGAGACCTCGCGCTGGCCCTCGTCGGAGCGGGGATCACGGCCGACGAGTTCGCCGCCGATCCGGCCCGCTTCGATATCCCCGACTCGGTGATCGGGTTCCTGCGCGGCGAACTCGGCGACCCGCCAGGCGGGTGGCCCGAACCGCTGCGCACCAAGGCACTGGCCGGACGCCAGGCCGCCAAGCCGACCGCGGAGCTCGGCTCGGCGGACGAAGCGCTGCTTGCCCAACCAGGCACCGAGCGACAGCGGGCGCTGAACCGGCTGTTGTTCCCTGGGCCGACAAAGGAATTCGAGGCGCATCGCGAGGTCTACGGCGATACGTCGCGCCTGTCGGCCAACCAGTTCTGGTACGGCCTGCGCCATGGCGACGAACACCGAATCCAGATCGACCGCGGTGTCCAACTCATCATCGGGCTCGAGGCGATCTCCGAGGCCGACGAGCGCGGCATGCGCACGGTGATGTGCATCCTGAACGGGCAGCTGCGCCCGGTGGTGGTGCGCGACGAGAGCATCGCCGATGCCGTGCCTGCGGCCGAGAAGGCGGACCGGTCCAATGCCGATCACGTCGCCGCCCCGTTCGCCGGGGTCGTCACGGTGAACGTCGCCGCCGGTGAGAGCGTCAGCGCGGGGCAGACCATCGCCACCATCGAGGCCATGAAGATGGAGGCGGCGATCACCGCTCCCAAGCAGGGCACCGTCGACCGCGTCGCCGTCGCGGCCACTGCACAGGTAGAAGGTGGCGACCTCCTGGCGGTGATTTCTTCGGGGCTGGGGGTCCCCCCGCTTGCGGGGGAGAGCGAAGCGACCGGGGGATCGGCTCGGCGGGCAGGAGCGGAGCGACCGGGGGATCAAAGCTGACCCGGATCGTCGGCGGTCAGTTCGGCGGCCGCCGACTCTCGGTGCCGCAGGGGCGATCTGGGCGCGGCACCCGTCCCACGACGGACCGGGTCCGCGAGTCGTTGTTCAACGTGTTGACCGCACGACTCGACTTCGCCGGCGCCGACGTTCTCGACCTGTACGCAGGGTCGGGAGCCCTTGGGCTGGAAGCGATTTCGCGCGGTGCCCGCTCGGCGGTGTTCGTGGAAGCCGACCGGCGCGCGGCCGCCGTCATCGCGGACAACGCGGCGGCCCTCGGCGCGAGGGGCGCGGTGGTGCGTTGCGGCAGTGTCGCGTCGGTACTTGCGGCGGGCACCGACCGGCCGGCCGACCTGGTGTTCGCCGATCCGCCGTACGACGTACCGCCGGCCGACGTGGAGTCGGTGCTGTCCGCACTCACCGACCGCGGCTGGGTCGGCCACGGCGCCATCGCGGTGATCGAACGGCCCACGTCGTCCCCGGCCTTGACGTGGCCGGCCGGCTGGACGGCGGGGCGGGATCGCCGCTACGGCGACACGCGCCTCGAATTCGGCGAGATCGCGTAGCGTCCTCGGACATGAGTGGCGCCGTATGCCCAGGGTCGTTCGATCCCGTAACCCTCGGTCACATCGACGTGTTCGAGCGCGCGGCCGCGCAGTTCGACGAGGTCGTCGTGGCCGTGCTGGTGAATCCGAACAAGTCGGGCATGTTCACCGCCGACGAGCGCATCGAGCTGATCCGCGAGTCGACGGCGCACCTGCCGAACCTGCGGGTCGAGAGCGGCAGCGGGTTGGTCGTCGACTTCGTCAAGGCGCGCGGGCTGACCGCGATCGTCAAGGGGCTGCGCACGGGTACCGACTTCGAGTACGAGCTGCAGATGGCCCAGATGAACAAGCACGTGGCGGGCGTCGACACCTTCTTCGTCGCCACGACGCCGCAGTACTCGTTCGTGTCGTCGTCGCTCGCCAAGGAGGTCGCCCTGCTCGGCGGTGACGTCTCGAAGTTGCTACCGGAGGCCGTCAACGCGCGTCTGCACAAGAAGCTCGCCGAGCGCTGACGGCGTCGTGGAACGGCGAAAGCCGCGACTCACCGGCGTGGCGTGCTGAGTCACATGAGTAACACCAGGCACAATGGTCACAACGACTAGGCCGGGAGGGTGTTGCCGTGTACCGAGTATTTGAGGCGCTCGACGAGCTCGGAGCAATCGTCGAGGAAGCCCGCGGTGTGCCGATGACGGCCGGCTGCATGGTGCCCCGTGGCGACGTGCTCGAATTGCTGGACGATATCAAGGACGCCATCCCCGGCGAGCTCGACGACGCCCAGGACGTCCTCGACGCCCGAGACGGAATGTTGCGCGAGGCCAAGGATCACGCCGATTCGATGGTCG
>JAOPWT010000147.1 GCA_025965555.1 Mycobacterium sp. | reverse complement strand
CCGCCGAGCACCGGGTTCGGGATCGACGACACGACGGCCGCCACCTTGGGCAGGAAGCCGAGGATGATCATGATGACGCCTGCCGCGGCCACCACCCACCGGCTCTTGACGCCGGTGAGCCGGACCAGGCCGACGTTCTCCGAGAACGCGGTGTACGGGAATGAGTTGAAGACGCCGCCGATCACGGTGGCCAGGCCGTCGGCACGCAGCACGTTGCCGATGTCGGAGGCCTTGATGCACTTGCCGACGATCTCGCCGGTGGCCATGGTGCTGCCCGTCGACTCGACCGCCGTGATCAGCAGGACGATCATCATCGTGATGCAGGCGATGACGTCGAACTTGGGCATGCCGAACAGGAACGGCGCAGTGAACCCGAACGGTGCCGCCTCGCCGATCTTGTCGAAGTTCATGTCCCCGAGTGCGAACGCGAAGGCACACCCGATGACCAGACCGAGCAGCACCGCGATGGTGGCCATGAAACCGCGGAAGATGCGCTGGATCGCCACGATGATGGCGATGGTTCCGAGCGCGTAGAGCAGCCAGCGGATGTTCGTCGGATCATGCTCGCCCGTATGGGGATTGGTGACGGCGTCACCGGCGCCAACGGGAACCAGACACAGCCCGATGATGGTGATCAGGGTGCCCGTCACGACCGGCGGGAAGAACCGCAGCAACTTCACGAAGATCGGTGCGATCAAGAACGTGAAGACGCCCGCGACGATCACCGCGCCGTAGACGTAGAGCAGGCTCGACGCGCCGCCGCCATGGACCAGGCTGATCGCGATGGTCGGGGACACGCCCGCGAAGGTGACGCCCTGCAGCAGCGGTAACCGAACCCCCACCTTCCAGAACCCGACCGCCTGGATGATCGACGCGATCCCGCAGGTGAACAGGTCCGCCGTGATCAGCTTGACCAATTCCTCCTGGGGCAGGTTGATGGCACCCGCGATGATGATCGGCACCAGCACTGCACCCGCGTAGAACGCGACGACGTGCTGGAACCCGTACGTGGCGAGTTTCGGCAGCGGGAGCACCTCGTCGACCGGGTGCCCGCGCTTCTTGGGGGCATTGGTGACCGGGGCGGACATGGGTCAAGAATTGACCGGGTTGAGAATGTTCGCATGTCGAGATCGCGCTCCGTCAGCGGCGTCTTACTGGCCGCCGGCGCGGGAACGCGCTTTGGCATGCCGAAAGTCCTTGCACACCAAGGGCTGTGGCTGGACAAGGCAGTCGAGGCGCTGGCCGACGGCGGATGTGACGACATCGTGGTGGTTCTGGGGGCCGCCGTGGTCGACGTGGCCGCGCCGGCCCGCGCGGTGGTGGCCGAGGACTGGGCGACGGGGATGAGTGCGTCGGTCCGTGCGGGGTTGGCCGCGGCGGGCTACGCCGACTTCGCGGTACTGCATCTCGTCGACACCCCCGACGTCGGCGCCGACGTGGTTGCCCGCATCCTCGCTACGGCCACGTCGTCCCCGTCGGGACTGGCCCGAGCGACCTACGGCGGGCGACCCGGTCACCCCGTGGTGGTGGCGCAGAGACACTGGGCTGCGCTCCTGTCGACCCTGCACGGCGACGAGGGTGCGCGCACCTTCCTGAAGAGCAGGGACGATGTGGTGGCCGTCGAGTGCGGTGACCTCGCCAGCGGTGTCGACGTCGATGCCTGCTGACCGACACCGGGGTCGGCTAGAGCAATCCCAGTGCGGCCACGGCCGCGCGTTCCTCTTCGAGTTCGGCCACCGACGCATCGATGCGCGCCCTGGAGAATTCGTTGATCTCGAGGCCCTCGACGATCTGCCAGACACCGTCCACGGCTCGGACGGGCAGCGAGGCGACGACGCCTTCGGCAATGCCGTACACGCCGGGCGAGGGCAGCGCGACCGACGTCCAGTCGTGCGGGTCGGTGCCGTCGACCCAGTCACGGACGTGGTCGATGGCGGCGTTGGCGGCCGATGCCGCCGAGGAGGTGCCACGCGCCTCGATGATGGCCGTGCCGCGCTTGGCCACCGTAGGAATGAATTCCGTTGTCAGCCAGTCGGTGTCGGCGGCGTACTCGGCGCCCGGCCGGCCCGCCACGTCGGCGTGGAAGATGTCGGGGTACATCGTGGGGGAGTGGTTGCCCCACACCGTCACCCGCGCGACCTCGGAGACGTGCACCTGGGCGTGCGCGGCCAGTGCGGCGACGGCGCGGTTGTGGTCCAGTCGTGTCAGCGCGGTGAACCGCTCGGGCGGAATGTCGGGTGCATTGGCCGACGCGACGAGTGCATTGGTGTTGGCGGGGTTGCCGACCACCACGATGCGGACGTCCGACGATGCGCCTGCGTTGAGTGCGCGTCCGTCTTCGGCGAAGATCGCGGCGTTGGCGGCCAGCAGGTCGGCGCGCTCCATGCCCTTGCTCCGAGGTCTGGCACCGACGAGCAGTGCGACGTCGACACCGTCGAACGCGCGGACGGGGTCGTCGTGGATCTCGATGTCGCAGAGCAGGTCGAAGGCGCTGTCGACGAGTTCCATCACCACGCCCTCCGCGGCGCGGACCGCGGACGGCAACTCCAGTAGTCGCAGCGCGACGGGCACGCCGCGACCGAGCAGTGCGCCCGCGCCGATCCGGAACAGTGCCGCATAGCCGATCTGGCCCGCGGCGCCCGTCACCGTGACGACCTTCGTGCGGGCGGAGCTGGGTGGGTGGAGATTGGGAGCCGTCACGTCGACACTCGAATGTTGAGGATCTCGGAGGCGTAGCGGCGCACGGTCTCCTCCGACATGGCCGCCGCATCCTCGTGGCCCGGTCGCGCCCTGCTCTGCATGTACCCCGAGGTGGGGTCCAGCGTTATCTCGGCGAGCAGTTCACCGGTCGACGGTTCGCATACCGCCCAGGTGTAGAGCGTGTCGTCGGTCCAACCGTCTTCGGCTTCGTCGATGTAATCGAGGTCGGTCTCCCCGAGGTCGGCGAGCGCAGGCCGGTCGTCCACGCGGTCGTCGTAGCGCAGTCCCCGCAGGTACCACGTGCCGTTGTTGATCTCGACGGGTTCCACTCGTTCAGGGTCTCATGTAGAACGGGACGGATGAACGGGGTGTTCGCCACATGACCGGGATGTTCGTTACGTGACCGGGCGGGAGCGAAGGGGCGGGGAATGACCAAGTTCACCATCACCGGGGCCAGCGGCCTGGTCGGATGCCAACTCGTCGACCTGCTGACCGCCGAGGGGCACGAGGTCGTGGCGGCCTCGAGATCCACCGGGGTCGACGTCCTCACCGGCGAAGGACTCGCCGCTGCGCTGGCCGGCGCCGACGTCCTGGTCGACGTCACCAATTCGCCGTCCTACGAGGATGATCCGGTACTGGCGTTCTTCACGACGGCGGCGGCGAACCAGTTGGCCGCGGCGAAGGACGCGGGCGTCGGACACTACGTCGCGCTGTCCATCGTCGGAGTGGACGGAATGCCGGACAGCGGCTACATGCGGGCCAAGATCGCACAGGAGACGGTGATCGTCGACTCTGGACTCCCGTACTCGGTGGTGCGCGCGACGCAGTTCGCCGAGTTCGCTTCGGGGATCGTCGCGTCTCTGGTGGTCGGCGACGAGGTGCGGGTGCCCGATGCGCTGATCCAGCCCATCGTGGCCGCCGACGTGGTGGCCGAGTTGGCGCGCGTCGCCGTCGGTGGTCCCTTGAACGGGATCGTGAACATCGGTGGGCCCGAGAAGATCTCGTTCGCCACCCTCGCCGGGGCCGTGCTGTCGACACTCGGCGACGACAAGACGGTGACCGTCGATCCCGCGGCGACCTACTTCGGTGCGCACGTGGGTGAGTTCAGCCTGGCCACCGGCGACGAGGCGACCCTCGCCGAGACCAGGTTCAGCGACTGGCTGGCGAGCCGTTAGTCCTTGATCTCGGCGAGCACGGTGCCCTGGGTGACGGCGGCACCCGCCTCGACGGCGAGTCCGGTGATGGTGCCGTCCTTGTGGGCGGTCACGGGGTTCTCCATCTTCATCGCCTCGAGGACGGCGACGAGATCGCCCGTCGACACCTGCTGACCATCCTCGACGGCGACCTTGACGACGGTGCCTTGCATCGGTGCCGTCACCGCGTCACCCGACGCCGCAGCGCCTGCCTGCGCGCCACGCTTGCGCGGCTTGGGCTTCTTGCGGATGACACCGGCCGCTGCGCCGCCGCCTCCGCCGCCGATGGCCAGGTCGCCGGGCAGTGACACCTCGACGCGGCGTCCGCCGACCTCGACGACGACCTTCTGACGGGGCAGGCTGTCCTCCTCGTCGATGGGCTCGCCACCGGTGAAGGGCTCGACGGTGTTGTCCCACTCGGTCTCGATCCACCGGGTGTGCACGGTGAAGCCGTTGTCGTCGCCGATGAACGCCGGATCGGACACCACCGCACGGTGGAACGGGATGACGGTCGCGAGTCCCTCGACGTCGAACTCGGCCAGCGCGCGGCGCGAACGGTCAAGCGCCTCTTCGCGGGTCGCGCCGGTGACGATGAGCTTGGCCAGCATCGAGTCGAACTGGCCACCGATCACCGAGCCGGTCTCGACACCGGAGTCAAGGCGAACGCCGGGGCCGGTCGGGGGATCGAACTTGGTGACGGGACCGGGTGCGGGCAGGAAGCCACGGCCGGCGTCCTCGCCGTTGATGCGGAACTCGAACGAGTGGCCGCGCGGCGTGGGGTCCTCGGTGATGTCGAGTGCCTCGCCGTTGGCGATCCGGAACTGCTGGCGCACCAGGTCGATCCCCGAGGTCTCCTCGGTGACCGGATGTTCGACCTGAAGGCGGGTGTTGACCTCCAGAAACGAGATCAGACCGTCCTGGCCGACGAGGTACTCGACGGTGCCGGCGCCGTAGTATCCGGCCTCCTTGCAGATGCGCTTGGCGGACTCGTGGATCTCCTTGCGCTGCGCATCCGTGAGGAACGGGGCGGGCGCTTCCTCGACGAGCTTCTGGAAGCGGCGCTGCAGCGAGCAGTCGCGCGTGCCAGCGACGACGACGTTGCCGTGCGTATCGGCGATGACCTGGGCCTCGACGTGGCGCGGCTTGTCAAGGTAGCGCTCGACGAAGCACTCGCCGCGCCCGAAAGCGGAGACGGCCTCGCGGGTGGCCGAGCCGAACAGCTCGGGGATCTCCTCGATGGTGCGGGCGACCTTCATCCCGCGGCCGCCGCCACCGAACGCGGCCTTGATCGCGATCGGTACGCCGTACTCCTTGGCGAACGCGACGATCTCGTCGGCGTCCTTCACCGGGTCGGGGGTGCCGGGCACCAGCGGGGCGTCGGCCTTGGCCGCGATGTGGCGAGCGGTCACCTTGTCACCGAGATCGCGGATCGACTGCGGGCTGGGCCCGATCCAGATCAGGTCGGCGTCGATCACGGCTTGCGCGAAGTCGGCGTTCTCCGAGAGGAACCCATAGCCGGGGTGGATGGCGTTGGCGCCGGACTTCTTGGCGGCGTCGAGGACCTTGCCGAAGTCGAGGTAGGACTCCGCCGACGTCTGACCGCCCAGGGCGAAGGCTTCGTCGGCGAGGCGGACGTGCGGTGCGTCGGCGTCGGGATCTGCGTACACGGCCACGCTGGCCAGTCCCGCGTCCTTGGCGGCCCGGATCACGCGGACGGCGATCTCTCCACGGTTGGCGACGAGCACCTTGGAGATCTTCGAGCTGGCGTGACTTGGCACTGCGCCTCCTGATGGCATGTCTCTAAGAAACGTCTTTAAGAATGTATCGGAGGCAGTTTAAGCGGCCGGACTGAGTACCGCGTCAAGCGGTGCCCGTTACTCGTCGGTAGGTTTTCGTGCCATTCATCGGGTGTCGCGGAGCCGGCGCTTGATCCTGGTCAACATCGCAGACATGCCCCGCAACCGCAGTGGGCTGATCAACTTCGCCAGGCCGAGGTCGGCGTAGAAGTCGTCGGGCACGGCGAGGATCTCGTCGGCCGAATGGTCGTCGAGGCCAGCAGCCAGGATCGCGGCGAACCCGCGGGTGGTCGGCGCCTCGGCCGGCGCGCTGAAGTACAACCTGACGCGGTCGCGGTCAGAGGCGTCGACGTGCAGAAACAGGGGCGACTGACATTCGGGCACCGGCTCCATGGCGGCCTCTTCGAGGTCGGCTGGGATGGGTGGCAGTTCGTTCGCGAACTCCAAGAGGAGCTGAAGTTTGTCCTGGCCCTGCATGTCGGCGAAGTCCGACACCACTGAGGCCAATGCGTCAGGGAGGCGGCTAGCCATCGTCATGGGCTCATCGTTCGCTCACGGCGCTTCGCCGGGCTCTTCCCCGACCGCGACGGGGACGCGCACCGCATTGCCCCACTCGGTCCACGAACCGTCGTAGTTGCGCACGCCCTCCTTGCCGAGCAAGTGGGTCAACACGAACCAGGTGTGGCTGGAGCGTTCGCCGATGCGGCAGTAGACGACCGTCTTGTCCTCGGGCTGCAGGAAGCCGTACAGCTCGTCGAGTTCGGCCCGGCTACGGAACTGTCCGCTGTCGCGCGCGGCCTTGGCCCACGGGATCGACATCGCCGTCGGGATGTGGCCGCCGCGCAGCGCGCCCTCTTCGGGGTAGTCCGGCATGTGCGTGCGCTCGCCGGTGTACTCCATGGGGGAGCGGACGTCGATCAGCGGCTGGCTTCCGAGGATCGTCAGCACGTCGTCCTTGTAGGCGCGGATCTCGGCGTCGTTGCGCGTGACGACCGGGTAGCCCGTCGTCTTCTTGGACGGCACGTCGAGGGTGGTGTCGCGGCCGTTGGACACCCACAGGTCGCGTCCGCCGTCGAGCAGTCGGACGTCGGGATGACCGAACAGCGTGAACACCCAGAGGGCGTAGGCGGCCCACCAGTTGCTCTTGTCTCCGTAGATGACGACCGTGTCGTCCCTGCCGATGCCCTTGCGGTCCATCAACGCGGCGAACCGCGCGCCGTCGATGTAGTCGCGCACATGCGGGTCGTTGAGGTCGGTGTGCCAGTCGATCTTCACGGCGCCGGGGATATGCCCGGTGTCGTAGAGCAGGACGTCTTCGTCGGACTCGACGATGGCCAGGCCGGGGCGACCGATGTTGCCCGCCAACCAGTCGGCGGTGACCAGCCGTTCGGGGTGGGCGTAGGCGGCGAGGGAGGGATGCGGGTCGGCGGGCAGAGACACCCCTAAAGCGTACTGGTTCACCGATTGCGGGCTAGACCCTCAGCGCAGTCTGATTCGACCGGTACCACGACACCGTCTCCTCGATGCCGCCGCGCAGTGAGATCGTGGGCTGCCAGCCGCTGTTGCGCAGCGTGCTCACGTCGAGCAGTTTGCGTGGCGTGCCGTCGGGCTTGGACGTGTCCCACTCGGTTGACCCCATGAAACCCGTTGCGGCGGAGACCATTTCCGCAATCTCCCGAATGGTCTGATCCTCACCGGTGCCGACGTTGACCTGCCGAGGTCCGTCGAAGTGCTCCAGCAGGTGCAGGCAGGCGCCGGCGAGATCGTCGACGTGCAGGAACTCCCGGCGCGGGCGGCCGCTGCCCCAGTTGGTGACGACGGGGGCGCCTTGCACCCGCGCTTCGTCATAGCGACGGATCAGCGCGGGCAGGACGTGCGACGACGTCGCGGAGAAGTTGTCGCCGGGTCCGTAGAGGTTGGTCGGCATCGCCGAGATCCACGGCAGACCGTACTGACGCCGGACGGCCTGCACCTGAAGGATGCCCGCGATCTTCGCGATCGCGTACGCGTCATTCGTCGGCTCGAGCGGTCCGGTGAGCAGGGCGTCCTCGGGGATCGGTTGAGGCGCGAACTTGGGGTAGATGCACGACGAGCCCAGGAACAGCAGCCGGTTGGCCTGCGTGTGCAGCGCCGCGTCGAGCACGTTGACCTGAATCTGCAGGTTCTCCGAGAGGAAGTCGACGGGCTGGGTGCTGTTGGCGAGGATTCCGCCGACACGCGCCGCAGCGAGGACGACGACGGTGGGGCGGATCTGCTCGAAGAACTCGAACGTGGCCCGCCGGTCCGTCAGATCGAGTTCGCGGCGCGCCCTGACGTGCAGGTTGGTGAAGCCGTCACGCACGAACCTGCGATGAATGGCCGACCCGACCATTCCGCGGTGTCCCGCGATGAACGTCGGCGCCGAGCGGTCCAGTGCGGTGGGCGTGTAGTCGAACCCGTCGTGATGTGTCATCGGCATCAATTCCACGACTTGACCAGTGGGGTGTCAATCCAGGGCTTGCCCTGGCACTCGAGCGCGGCGATGTCCGCCTCGACCATGATCCGCGCGAGCTCGGGCGTGTCGACGTGCGCCTTCCACCCCAGCTGCCGTTGGCCTTCGACGCGTCACCGACGAGGGCGTCGACCTCGGTGGGCCGCAGGTAGCGCTCGTCGAATCGAACGTGCTCGCGCCAGTCCAGGCCGGCGTGGGTGAACGCCGCCTCCAGGAAGTCCTGCACGGTGAAGTTGCCGCCCGTCGCCAGCACGTAGTCGTCCGGGGTGTCAGCCTGCATCATCCGCCACATGCCCCCGACGTACTCCGGTGCGTAACCCCAGTCGCGGATCGCCTTGAGGTTGCCGAGGTAGATGTACTGCTCGACGCCCGCCTTGATGCGCGCCGCCGCCCTGGTGATCTCGGGGGTCACGAAAGTCTCGCCGCGCCTTGGAGATTCGTGGTTGAACAGGATGCCGTTGGTGGCGAACATCCCGTAGGCCTCGCGGTAGTTGCGGGGGATCCAGTACGAGTACACCTT
>JAOPWT010000525.1 GCA_025965555.1 Mycobacterium sp. | reverse complement strand
GTTTCTTCATCGGCGCCTCAGTGCGCGCCGGGCCAGGGCGATGATGCCCAGTGCCGCCGCCAGACTGATGCCGCCCACGACCACCATCGTGATGGGGCCGCGGTCTGGCGGTGGGACGAACACGGGCGGCGGAAGCTGCTGCACCCTGTAGGACACCGTCTTCGGGCCGGGCGGGACGTCCCAGGTCAGGGCGGCAACGGGATCGATCACGCCGGCACCGACGTAGTTGTCGACACCTCCGCCGGGATGCCTTGCCGTGGCAGTGATTCGGTACATGATCTGGGCCGGCGTCAGATCGGGGAACCGCTGCCGGAGCATCGCCGCCAGGCCAGAGACGTACGCGGCGGCGAAGGAGGTTCCACCGATCGGGATCGGACCGTCCTGGCCCTGCAGCGCGTTTACCGGATTGCCGTCGTAGCCCAGCGCGATGATGTTCTCTGCGGGCGCAGCGGCCCCGACCCACGGCCCGGACATCGAGAAGTTGCTGGGCTGGCCGGTCTCGCCGATGCCGCCCACCGTGAGCACCAGCGGCGAATACCACGCGGGTGAGACGATCGTCTGAACTTGCTTCCAGCCGCGCGGGTCTGCGGGGGTCGACGCGTCGGGCGGCGGATTCTGCGTGCAGTCCTGGCCGGTGTTACCCGCCGCGACGATGATGACGGCGCCCTTGACGTTGACCGCGTACGCGACGGCGGCGCCGAGGCTCTTCTCGTCGATGGGTCGGGTGATCTTGTAGCAGGCGGCTTCGCTGATGTTGATCACCTGGGCACCCAGGTTGGCGGCGTGCACGATCGACCGGGCGAGGCTGCGCAGCGATCCCGCGGTCTGCGTGGTGTTGGGGTCATTGGGATCGGTCCGCGCACTCACCGGCAGATAGTTGTCCGAGGTCTGGCGCAGCGACACGAGTCGGGCGTCGGGCGCGACGCCGATGAATCCGTCGGTCGGCGACGGCCGTCCCGCGATGATCGACGCGGTGAGCGTGCCGTGGGAGTCGCAGTCGTTCATTCCGTCGCCGGCCTTGTCGACGAAGTCGCCGCCGGGCAGCGCGGGTACGCGCGGCGAACCGTTCACGCCGGTGTCGATGACGGCGACAGTTACCCCGGCGCCGGTTGCGAACTTCTGGGCGTCGCTCAGCCGGAGGTAGTCGTTGGGCCAGGGCTTGTCGGCGAAGTTGGCGCCAGGAAGGCTGATGGGCGCTGAGCAGGCGCGGCGTAGCTCAGTCGGCGAATCCGGACCGGTCTCGTCAGGCGGTAGCGCCGACGGATCGATGGCAGGCGGCTCGATGGCAAGAGCCGGAGGGGCGCTGAACAAAGTGAGAAACAACACCGCGACGAGCATGATGATGCGACGGGTCAATAGTCACCCCCGGGTCGGTGGACCGATCCCGGCTCGTGCTGACATACCCATAGCAAAGCAGAAATCGTCCTACTGGCGGCACATCCCCTCACGTCAAGCCCCCTGACCACGTGCACTCCGCAATCCTACGGTGCGGTTGGCGCAGCCCATGCACCTTTCTTGACCAGCTCAGGGGAGGCGCAGGTAGCGCCTCCCCTGAGTCAAACGTCGTGCCCGTCGATGCGTCTAGCTAGGCATCGAGGTCCTGCTGGATGAGCTCCGCTACGGCGCTCAGCGCGGCCTCGTCGTCCGAGGCGACCGTGACCTGGGCGCCGTTGCCAGCCCCGAGCGTCATGATCATCAGCGCGGAGCCGGCGTCGACTGGTTCACCGCCGTCCAGGGACAAGGTCACCGGAACTCCGGCGTTGACGACGGCCTCGGCGATGATTGCTGCCGGGCGGGCGTGCAGGCCGATCGACGAACCGACGATGACGGTCTTGGCGGGCATGGTGGATCTCCTTCTGTGGTGGTTTAAAGGATGTCAGGCGGCGACGAGCTCGGGAGCGGAATCCGCGCTGACCTTGTTCTTGGCGAACTGCTTCGCGGCGACGACCGCCGCCGCGCCGACGATGGTGCCTGCGGCCAGGGCGACCAGGAACCAGACGAGGTTTCCGATGGCGAAGAACACGAAGATCCCGCCGTGGGGCGCCTTGAGCGTCACGTCGAACGCCATGATCAAGGCTCCGGTCACCGCGCCGCCCGCCATCATCGACGGGATGACGCGCAGCGGGTCGGCCGCCGCGAACGGAATCGCACCCTCGGAGATGAACGATGCACCGAGAAGCCAAGCGGCACGGCCATTCTCACGCTCGGGTTCGGTGAACAGCCCCGGGCGCACAGTCGAAGCCAGTGCCATCGCCAGCGGCGGTACCATGCCTGCCGCCATGACGGCGGCCATGATCCGCAGTGACGCAGGATCTGCCACGTTGAGCCCGGCGGTGGCGAAGGCGTAGGCCGCCTTGTTGACCGGGCCACCGAGGTCGAAGCACATCATCAGGCCGAGGATGATGCCGAGCACGATCACCGAGCTGCCGGAAAGACCGCTGAGCCAGTGCGTCAGGCCGGAGGTGATCGCAGCCAGCGGGCGGCCAAGGAGCAGGAACATCAGCAGACCGACGACCAGCGAGGCGAACAGCGGGATGATCACCACCGGCATCAGACCGCGGCCCCATCGTGGAACCGAGATCTTGCTGATCCAGAGTGCGGTGAAGCCGGCGATCAGACCACCGACGATGCCGCCGATGAAGCCACCGCCTACGAAGACCGCCACGGCGCCCGCCGTGAAACCTGGTGCGATGCCAGGTCGGTCGGCGATCGCGAACGAGATGTAACCGGCCAGTGCGGGTACCAGGAAGCCGAACGCCAACCCGCCGAGAGTGAACAGCACCGCGCCCAGATACTGGACGAATCCGCCGGGGGGCAGGTTCGTCAGTGAGTTGGTGCTGGCGATGATGTTGCCAAGCGACTGCGTCGCACCTTCGGGCTTGTTGGCGATGTCGTAGCCCGCGAACAGGAATCCGAGGGCGATCAGCAGGCCGCCCGCGGCGACGAACGGGATCATGTAGCTGACGCCGGTGAGCAGGATCTGCCGGGTGCGGGTGCCCCAGCCGACGCCACCGGACCCCGACGGAGCAGACGACGACGCCGGTGTGCCCGCCGCGCCCTCCACCCTGGCTGCGTTCGGATTATCCGCGGCCGCAAGGGCTTCGGCGACCATCCTGTCGGGCTCGTTGATGGCACGCTTCACGCCGGAGGCGATGACGGGCTTGCCCGCAAACCGCCCGCGATCCTTGACGCCGACGTCGGTGGCGAAGATGACGGCGGCGGCCTTGGCGATCGTGTCCGCGGGGAGGGGAGTGCTGCCCGAGGACCCCTGCGTCTCGACCTGGAGATCGATACCGGCCTTCTTGCCCGCGGCGACTAAGGAGTCAGCGGCCATGTACGTGTGCGCAATACCGGTGGGGCAGGCGGTGATGGCGACGATGGTCCGCGTCTCGTCCTCGACTGCGGCAGGCGCGGCGGCAGGCGCGGCAGCGGCGGCGACGGGCGCGGGGTTCACGACGCCTTCGACCAGTGCGACGACCTCGTCGGCCGACGCGGCGTTGCGCAGAGACTCGACGAAGTCCTTGCGTACCAACGCCCGGGCGAGGCTGGACAGCAGCTTCATGTGCTCGGCGCCGCCGGAGTCCGGCGCGGCGATCAGGAAGGCGAGGTCAGCCGGACCGTCGGGCGCACCGAAGTCGACCGCGGGGGACAGCCGGGCGAATCCGATCGTGGCCTGGTCGACGTAGGGGGAGCGGCAGTGCGGGATCGCGATGCCGCCAGGAAGACCGGTGGCCGACTGCCCCTCCCGTGCCATGGCGGCGGCGACGAGACCGGCGCCGTCGGAGGAACGCCCGGCATCGGCGAGACGCGCGGCGAGCAGGCCGATCACGGCCTCCTTGTCGCCACCTGCGTCGACGTCGATGGCGACGAGGTCGGTAGTGATGATGGACATGGTTCTCTTCCTCTTGATTGGTTAGGGACGGCTGGAGGCGGGTGTAATCGCATACACCCGAACGGCATTCAGATCGATTTGCGGTGGAGACGGGAGGGCAGAGCCCGGGAGGGCCGCTGCCGCGCTGCCGTAGGCGACCGCCATCTGCAGGCGGCGAGGGGGCTCGGCACCGCCGACCGCGGCGCGTACGTACCCGGCCAACGCCGAGTCGCCCGCGCCGACGGTGCTGCGCGGTGCGATGGGCGGCGGGGTAGCCATCCAACTGCCGGTCGGGTCGACCAGCACGGCGCCCGCCGCCCCAAGCGTGACGAGTACGGTCCTGGCACCGCGCTCGATCAGCCGGTTCGCGGCGGACACGACGGGCGCCGGATCGCCCTGGGCCGCAGCTTGTTCCAGTTCTTCCGGAGATGCGCCGACGAGGCCTGCGAGTTCCTCGGCGTTCGGTTTGATGACGTCCGGCGCCGTGTGGCCGAATCCCGCGGCCAGCGCGTCGAGTGGCCGCTCGGAGGTGTCGACGGCGATCTGGCAGGGCGCCGAGCTCAGCCGTGCGACGACGTCGGCGTACCAGTCGTCGGGAACGCCCGGCGGCAGCGATCCGGAAAGCACTATCCACGAGGCGGTTTCGGCATGGGCTACGACCGTCCGGGTCAGCGCGTCGAGCGCGATGGCGTCGAGCGGGGCGCCGGGCTCGTTGAGCTTCGTCGTGGTGCCGTCGGCCTCGGTGATCGCCAGGTTGGTTCGCACGGCGCCGCTGACCGGCACGCACCGGAAGCTGACGCCGGCCGTGCGCAGCGCGGTCACCATGGGGTCGTCGTCGGCGGCGGGCAGGATGGCGACGGCGTCGAGGCCCGCAAGTGCCAGCGCGCGGGCGACGTTGACGCCCTTGCCGCCTGGTTCACTGGTGGCCGAGGTGACACGGTGCACGGCTCCGCGGGTCAGTGGTGCGCCGAGCGACACCGTGCGGTCGATGCTGGGGTTGGGCGTGACGGTGACGATCATTCGGGGCCTCCCGTCGCGATGACCTCGACGCCCTCGTCGGTCAGGATCCGGCGGTCGGCGTCGGAGATCTCGGCGTCGGTGATGAGGGTGTCGACGCTGGAGATCGGCGCGAAGCTGACGAAGTCCTCGCGGCCGACCTTCGTCGAGTCGGCGGCGACCACGACGTAGTTCGCGCACGCGACCATGGCCCGCTTCACCGCGGCCTCCTCGCTGTCGGGGGTGGACAGTCCGTGCCTGGCGCTGATGCCGTTGGTCCCGATGAACGCGATGTCGACGCGAAGGTTGTCGAGTACGCGCAGCGCCTGTTCACCGACGGCGGCCTGCGTGATGCCTCTGACTCGGCCACCGAGCAGCTGCAGCGAGACGGTCGGTACGGACGCCAGTCGCGCGGCGATCGGCACTGAGTTCGTCACGACGACGAGATCGCGGTCGGTGGGCAGCTGATTGGCGATCCGTGCCGTCGTGGTGCCGGCGTCCAGGAGCACGCTGGCTCCGGTCAACGGAAAGAACTCGGTGGCGGCCTCGGCGATGGCGTCCTTGTAGTCGGCGCGGGTGGTGTCACGCTCGCCGACCCCCGGCTCGACGAGGTGCAGTGCCCGCGTCGGCACCGCACCTCCATGCACGCGGCGCAGCACACCTGCCCGGTCGAGGGCTGCGAGGTCGCGGCGCACGGTCTCGGTCGTGACGTCGTAGGTCTGCGCGAGCTCGGCGACAGAGGCGCGGCCCTGGCTGATCACCAGTTCGGCGATCGCTTGCTGGCGCTCTTCGGCGTACATGACTCTCCGTTTGTGTGGGTTATGTGGTTTCAGAATGTTGATATCGTTGGTTTTACCCCTGAGTGTGTTGACTTGTCAATGGATTCTTGTAATCTAGTTCACATGAGCGCGTCATCGTCTTCCCCGTCACTCCAGTCCGCGGGCACCTCCCAACCGTCGGCGGGAACCGTCCTGCAGGGCATCCCCGCCGTGGGAGGCGTGCAGTACGCCCCGGTGATACGGCCCGGGTCGCGGCCGACCGCCGACGACGGTTCGGCCGCCGTCGACCTCGGTGAATCAGACCGCCCCGGCGAGGTGGCGCGGTTCACCGCCGCAGCCGCTTCCGTGGCGAACCGGCTGCGCGAACGTGCGGCCAACGCGTCGGGTGCGGCCTCGGAGGTGCTGGCGACCACGGCGACCCTGGCGCAGGACCGAGCCTGGATCGCCGCCACCGAGAAGCGGATCGGCGAGGGCAACCCGGCCGTCCGAGCGGTAACCGGGGCAGTCGACCAGTTCGCTACCTTGTTCACCCAATTGGGCGGCCTGATGGCCGAACGGGTGACCGACCTGCGTGACATTCGCGACCGCGTCATCGCCGAACTCAGCGGCCTGCCCGAACCGGGCGTGCCGGTGCCGGAGGTGCCGTCGATCCTGTGCGCCGAGGATCTGGCGCCGGTCGACACGGCGGGACTGGACGCCTCACTCGTGGTCGCGCTCGCGACGACGCTCGGTGGGCCCACCAGCCACACCGCGATCATCGCCCGCCAACTCGGCATCCCCTGCGTGGTCGCGGTCGACGGTCTCGACTCCGTCCCCGCGGGCACGATGGTGATGGTCGACGGCACGGTCGGCACCGTGACGGTCGCGCCCGACGAAGCCGCCGCGACGCGCGCCGTCGACGTGGCACGTGGCGAAGCCGAACTCGCGAAGAGCTGGCACGGTCCCGGTGCCACCGCCGACGGGCACGTCGTCGCGATCCTGGCCAACGTGCAGGACGGCGCGGCCGCGCGGTCGGCCCGCGAGACCCCCGCCGAGGGCGTCGGCCTCTTCCGCACCGAGCTGTGCTTCCTCAATCGGTCGACCGAACCGTCCGTCGACGAGCAGGCAGAGATCTACGGCGAGGTGCTCGACGCGTTCGCCGGGCGCAAGGTCGTCATCCGCACGCTCGACGCCGGTTCGGACAAGCCGCTGAAGTTCGTCGGACACCCCGATGAGGCGAACCCTGCGCTCGGTGTGCGTGGAATCCGCATCGCCGACGGCAATCCCGGCATCCTGACCAGGCAGCTCGCGGGAATCGCCGCTGCCGCGAAGGTGACGGGCAGCGCGCCATGGGTGATGGCGCCGATGATCGCCACCCCGGCGGAGGCGGAGGCCTTCGCGACCGAGACCAGGGCACACGGGCTGGTGCCGGGGGTGATGATCGAGGTGCCCGCCGCGGCGCTGCTGGCCGACCGCATCCTCGAGCACGTCGACTTCCTGTCGATCGGCACCAATGACCTGACGCAGTACACGATGGCCGCCGACCGGATGTCGGCCGAATTGGCCACGCTCACCGATCCATGGCAGCCCGCGGTGCTGGCATTGGTCGCGATGGCGGCGAAGGCCGGTGTCGCGGTCAACAAGCCGGTGGGCGTCTGCGGAGAGGCCGCAGCCGACCCGCAGCTGGCCTGCGTGCTGGTGGGGCTCGGCGTCTCGTCGTTGTCGGCGGCTGCTGCGGCGGTGGCAGGCGTCGGGGCGAAACTCGCGCAGGTGACGCTCGCGCAATGCCGGGAGGCGGCCGATGCCGCCTTGGCCACGGCCACCGCCGCCCAGGCCCGCGCCGCCGCCACTGCCATCCTCTCCTAGGCCGAGCAGTCGCAAAAGTGCCCATTTGACGGCGTGTCGCGACACCTTTGCGTCTGCTCGCGGGAGGGTGCAGTGGAATAATCGGACTGCAGTCCGGTTATATCGGATAGTACTTCGACATAGGAGACACCGATGCCCGCCATCACTGCCGACACCCTCACACTTCCCCGCATCGCCGGGCCGGCTGCGTCCGATACGCCCCGCCCGGTGCGATCGGTCACGACCGGGCCGCGAGGCCATGAAGGCGAGGGCTTTCCCGTCGTCCGCGCCTTCGCAGGCGTCAGTGCCGCTGCGCTCGATCCGTTCGTGCACATGGACCAGATGGGTGAGGTCGAGTACGAACCCGGCGAGCCGCGGGGCACCGACTGGCACCCACACCGCGGCTTCGAGACGGTCACATACATGATCGACGGCCGCTTCGCGCACCAAGATTCACACGGCGGCGGCGGGCTCATCACCGACGGTGCCACTCAGTGGATGACCGCGGGCGCGGGCATCCTGCACATCGAGACTCCGCCTGCCGAGCTCGTCGAGAGCGGTGGCACGTTCCACGGCATCCAGCTCTGGGTGAACCTGCCCCGCAAGGACAAGTTCGCCACGCCGCGGTATCAGGCCATCGAGGGCGGACAGGTGAAGCTGTTGTCCTCCGACGACGGCGGAGCGTTGGTGCGGATCATCGCAGGCGAGATCGACGACCAGCAGGGGCCGGGCTCCACATACACGCCGATCACGTTGGCACACGCGACAATTCAGCCGGGCGCTCGCCTGGACGTGCCGTGGAACCGCGACTTCAACGCGTTGGTCTACGTGCTCGCCGGGGACGGCGCCGTCGGTCCGGTCGGCAATCCGATCCGCCAGGGCCAGCTCGCGGTCATGGGTCCCGGGGACCGCATCACCGTCGCGGCGAACGCCACTCAGGACGCGCGCACCCCGGCCATGGAGGTTCTGCTGTTGGGTGGCAGGCCCATTCGCGAGCCGGTCTTTCACTACGGGCCGTTCGTGATGAACTCCAAGGCGGAACTGGTCGAGGCGATCGAGGACTTCAACGCAGGCAAGTTCGGCAGCATCCCGCCGAATGCATTGATGCCGCACACCGCGGGGCGCTAGTTGCTCTGCAGTGCGACCGGTCGCACCGGCTCTGGGTAGAGCAGTTCCAGTTCGCCGAGGTTCGCCGCCACGGTGACCAGCGGCAGCGCCGCCCTGATCGACAGGTCGCTGCCGTCTGCCTCGGCGCGCAGGGCCAGCACGAAGTCTTCGTCGATGGGGCCAAGGGCCCGGGTCGACGTTCTGCCGTCCAAGCGCTCGGCGATCGCCGTGGTGTGCACCTCGAGTACTTCTCGTACCCGCGGATAGGCCGTCAGTGGGGGCGGCATCACGTCGGCGATCAGCTCGGCGGCGGTGCGTACCCGGACGGCACGGTTGGCGGCGCGGATGACGGGAGCGCGCTGATCCGTCGACCCGCCACTCTCCGAAAGATATTGGCGCACCGCATCATCCAGCGTGCGTGAGGCCGACATCGCGGCGTGACCCAACGAGGACACACGGTCGTTGGCCGACTCGGAGGCGCCGCGGGTCACCCGCTTGACGGCGACGGTGAGATACGTGGCACCCGCGGCGATGGCGGCATCCACCGCGCGGGAGACCCGCGCCGCCGCGCCGCGCGGCCACAACAACAGCGACACGACGGCGCCCACCAACGCGCCGACCACGACGTCCTCGACTCGAATCAGGCCCACCTGCCAGCCGCTCGGATTGATGACATTGAAGATGATCAGCACCATCATCGTGAACATCGCCTGGCCCGCCACGAAGGACGCGACCTCGGGCACGTATGCCGAGCCGAATGCGACGACGGGCAGCGCGAGCCACAGCACGACGGGTTGGACCCCCATCAGCTCGATGAAGACGACCCCGAGCAGGAACCCGATCGTGGTCCCCACGACCGCGCGGATCACCCTGGTCCCGGTGGTCAATGCGCTGCTGCGCAGGACCGACATCGCGCCGAGTACCACCCAGAACCCGTGCTGGACGGGGAACACGTGGGTGACGGCGACCGCGAGTGCGAGACCAAGCCCGGTGCGGATGCTGTTGCGCACCACCACTGCCCTGGTGGCAAGGAAGCCACTCGGCAGCGACGTCAACGCCTCCGACTCCGACAGGAGCCGTTCGGCGGCCCCCGACGCGGGCAGCCTGCGCCCGAGGACGCGGGCCCACACTGGGCGGGCGTCGGCCGCCGCCGCGATGCCGATGATCCGTCCGGTGGTGCCCACGCATCCCGATATCGTCCTGCGGTTCAGCAGCTTGCGGCCCACCACGATCGAGGCGGCGTCGTCGGGTTCGCCGAGTATCTCGACGATGTCGTCGCGGTAGCGGGTCTGAGCGATCAACCGCTGCACCGCCAGTGCGGCGGCCAGATTCTTGCGATGGGCGTCGCGGTCAGCCACCCGCGGCGTGCTGAGCACCTGCGCGCTCTCGCGGAGCACCTGAACGACGGGATCACGCATCTCCGCCAACAGGTCGCCGCTGGTGTCGGTGACGCGATCGGACAGCCACTGCAGGTCATCGACCACCCGCACCAGGGCCCGGCTGCCCGCGGTCAGTCCGACCGGCCGGAAGTCGGCGCCGAGGAAGTTGGCCCGCAACGCGCCCATGGCCGTCGTCACGTCGTCGGCCGATGCCGCGCCGTCGAGGCGGTCGGCCATGATCCGGCACACCAGGGCGGCGTGCCGACGGAGTTCGTCGTGGTGCCGTGGCGGCAGCAGGAACAGGGCGGCGGGCACGGCCAGCGAGAGGGCGATGAACCAGCCGAGGAGGCGCTCGGGAATGGGACCGGGGGGTGTGCACGCGGGCAGCACGAAGGTCAGCAGCGTCGACCGCTGGCCCGCTGCAACGATCTCACTCAGAACGCCCGAGAACGTCACGGCCACCGCGAGGACGAACATCGTCAGCACCGCCAGCCAGGGGATCGGCGCCACCAGCGTGCCCAATGTGATGAGGATGACGCCGTTGACGCCGAGACCGCCGTACGCCAGCGCCCGCGCGGGGCGGTTGCCGGGGAAGTCGACGGTGATCAGCAGCGCCACCGAGCCGAAGATCGCGAACAATGGTGTCTGCGAATCACTTCCGACGGCGAACCCGACGGCGGCGGCCAACGGCAGCACGATCGCCGCCCGCACGGCCCGTCGCGCCGCGTCGTTCTCCGGATCCCGCTCCCTGACTCGATCGATCGCCCGCCGCCAGAGAACAGCCGGGGTGAGCATGCACCGGATGGTAGACCGGCGCGTCAGCCGGGGTCCGGCACCGAGCCGAACCGGCCGGAATCGAGTGCGTCGAGCAGCTGGTCGCCGATCCACTCCAGGTCCTTGGCGTTGAGCGGCAACGTGGACTGCTCGTAGCCGATCACCAGAAACATCGCCCAGGAGGCGAAGACCTGTGCCTGGTGCTTGCTCCCGAGGACGGCGAAGGCAGCCTCGAACAGCACGTCGAACCGCTGCTGATCGACGGCCGACTGCGCGGCGTGCACCTCGGGATCGATCGAGCTCCAGACGCGGATCGCTCCCTCGGCGCCGTGCGGCAGTAACAATGCCGTCTGAATGAAGTTGTCGATGCGGCGGCGCGGATCTGGCTGGTCGCACGCCGCCTCGATGCTCACCTTGCACGCCTGGGCCCAGTAGTCGACAAGGGCCCTGGTGTATGCCGACCAGCTCGGAAAGTAGTGATAGAAGGATCCGGTGGTGACGCCGAGCCGGTTGCAGACGCCTGCGAGTTTGAGGCCGCCGTACCCGAGGTCGGACAGCACGTCGAGGCCGGTCTCGAAGTACGACTCCCGAGACGCCACACCCGCCATGGGTGAGAACCCTAGTTGCCGGAGTGCCTCGCGCACCTGCGGGCCACTCTCAGCAATGTTCGAATTCCGTAATAACTCGACCCCAGACCCCCGATTGACGGCCACGATGGTTTGCTGGAATTCAGGTTTTTACGGCCCCGCAATCATTTGGGGTCTGAAGGTCAGGTGACATGTGGCACAATTTGACCGTGCCGTATACCGCGACCCGAGGACCTGGCCGCCCGCCCGCAGCGAAGGCTGCCGAGACGCGTGAGCGCATCGTGCGTGCAGCACGCGAGGTCTTCAGCGAACTCGGCTACGACGCAGCGACATTCCAGGCCATCGCCGTACGCGCTGATCTGACCCGACCAGCGATCAATCACTACTTCGCCAGCAAGCGCGTGCTCTACGCCGAAGTGGTCGAGAAGACCAACGAGATGGTGGTTGCCGCCGCCATGGCCAAGTCAAATGGCGAGACGTCGCTGTTGAAGCGATTGTCGGCGTTCTTTTCGGCCGCCATGCAGGCAGATTCCCGTGACCGTTCGGCCGCTGCGTTCCTGGTTACCTCGGTGCTGGAGTCGCAGCGTCACCCCGAGCTCAGCCGTGACGAGCACAACTCGCTCAAGACGTCCAGGGCGTTCGTGACCTGGGCCGTTACCGATTCCCTGCAGCGCGGCGAGCTCACGACGGATACCGATGTCCCGACGTTGGTCGAGATGCTCGTCGCGGTCATGTGGGGCATGGGCTTCTATGCTGGCTACGTTGGCGGTCACGACGAACTCACCACCATCGTCGATAAGCTGGAGCTACTTCTAGCGAATAGACTCTGGAAGCTTGCCGAGTAACTCGTTCTTAGCTGACAAGCGCCTCTAGGTGACTTAGCCCACACTGCCGCATAGCTGGTCTAACTTTCTCGATAGCATTGCGGGAGAACCCGCATCGGCTACCGAACGAACGGCCATCCATGAGCTCCTTGCGCACGCACGACGACACCTGGGACATCGCCACCAGCGTGGGTTCCACCGCGGTGATGGTGGCCGCCGCCCGTGCCGGCGAGACCGACCGCGAGACGCCGCTGATCCGCGACCCCTACGCCAAGATTCTGGTGGCCGGGGCGGGCACGGGGATCTGGGAGTTCATGCTCGACGACGCGTTCGTGCAGAAGGTGGCAGAAGCCGGTGAAGGGGGAGCCGAGGCCGCCGCGATCTTCGAACACATGGGCAGCTATCAAGCCGTGCGGACGCACTTCTTCGACGCATTCTTCGCCGATGCGACCGTCGCCGGGATCCGGCAGGTCGTCATCCTGGCCTCCGGCCTTGACTCGCGGGCGTACCGACTCGACTGGCCAGCGGGCACCACGGTCTTCGAGATCGATCAGCCCAAGGTCCTCGAGTACAAGGCAGTCACCCTGGCCGCGCACGGCGTGCGGCCGTCCGCGCAGCGCCACGAGGTGCCCATCGATCTGCGCGACGACTGGCCCACCGCGCTGGCGGAGGCGGGTTTCGACGCGTCGGTGCCGACGGCGTGGCTCGCGGAGGGCCTGCTGATGTATCTGCCCGCGGACGCCCAGGACAAGCTCTTTGCGCAGATCACCGAACTGAGTGCACCGGCGAGTCGGATCGCCGCCGAGACCGTCGGCGTCCAAGCGCAGGACCGCCGTGAACTGATGCGCGAGCGGTTCCAGCGGATCGCCGCGCAGTTCGGCATGGAGGACGCCATCGACGTCGGCGACCTGATGTATCACGACGAGGACCGCGCAGACGTCACCGAATGGCTCAACGGCCACGGCTGGGCGGCATCCGCTCTGGCGTCCCGTGACGAGATGCGTCGCCTGGACCGCTGGGTGCTGCCCGAGGAAACCGACCAGAAGGCGTTCTCCGACTTCGTGGTCGGCGAGCGTGGCTGACTGAGGCTGTTCGCCAACCGGGTGGTTGGTTAGGATCGGGTCATTCCCAGGGTCAGGAAGGACTCCAGTGACCACAGAAGCGCCCGCCCCGCCCAGCTCAGCTACCGCCCCGGTCGACATTGCCGCTACCGTCGCCCGGCTCCGCAGGACGTTTGCCAGTGGCCGCACGCGCGATGTCGCCTGGCGTAAACGGCAGCTGAAAGCGCTGGAGAAGCTGATGGTGGACAACGAGCCCGCCATCGCGGCCGCGCTTGCAAAGGACCTGGGCCGCAAGCCCTTCGAATCGTGGCTGGCGGACATCGCCAGCACCGCGGGCGAAGCCGCCGACGCTGCCAAGAACGTCGGCAAGTGGACCAAGCGCAAGCACCGGATGTTGGAGCTCGCGCAGCTGCCCGGCCGCGGTTGGGTCGAGTACGAGCCCTATGGAACCGTGCTGGTCATCGGCGCGTGGAACTTCCCGTTCGCGTTGACGCTCGGACCTGCGGTCGGAGCCATCGCAGCCGGAAACGCCGTGGTGCTCAAGCCGTCCGAGGTCTCCCCGGCGTCCTCCGCCCTGATGGCGGAGCTGGTGCCCAAGTACCTGGATCCCGACGCGATCGCGGTCGTCGAGGGCGACGGTGCGGTCAGCCAGGAACTGATTGCGCAGGGCTTCGACCGGCTGTGCTTCACCGGCGGCACCGAGATCGGCCGCAAGGTCTACGAGGCGGCGGCGTCGCACCTGACGCCGGTCACCCTGGAACTCGGCGGAAAGAGCCCGGTGATCGTCGCGGCCGACGCCGACGTCGCCGTCGCCGCCAAGCGGATCGCGTGGACCAAGCTGATCAACTCCGGCCAGATCTGCATCGCGCCGGACTACGTGCTGGCCGACGTGAAGATCCGCGACGAGCTGGTCAGCAAGATCGGCGAGGCCATCGCGACGTTCGAGGCGGGCAACTCCGGAGGCAAGCCGATCGTCAACGAGCGCCACTTCGGCAGGCTGACCACCGCGCTGGCCGCCACGAAGGGCACCGTCGCGCTCGGTGGTGGCTCGGACGCGGCGACCATCGAGATTCAGCCGACCGTGGTCGTCGACCCCGCACTGGACGAGCCGTTGATGACCGACGAGATCTTCGGGCCGATCCTGCCGATCGTCACAGTCCAATCACTGGACGAGGCAATCGATTTCGTCAACTCGCGAGCCAAACCGTTGGCGGCCTACCTGTTCACCAAGAGCAAGGACGTGCGTGAGCGCGTCATCAAGGAGGTCTCGGCGGGCGGCATGCTGGTCAACCACTTGTTGTTCCAGTTCTCCACCACCAAGCTGCCGTTCGGCGGCGTCGGCCCGTCGGGAATGGGCGCCTACCACGGCAAGTTCGGGTTCGAGGAGTTCAGCCACCGCAAGTCGGTGCTGACCAAGCCAACCCGACCCGACTTAACCGCCTTGATCTACCCGCCGTATACAGAGAAGGCGTGGAAGCTGGCGCGCAAGCTCTTCTGACCGGCGCGCCGCCGAACCTCATCAACGAAGATCG
This sequence comes from Mycobacterium sp., assembly GCA_025965555.1. Lineage (GTDB taxonomy): Bacteria > Actinomycetota > Actinomycetes > Mycobacteriales > Mycobacteriaceae > Mycobacterium. The sequence continues at coordinate 25,116 of JAOPWT010000525.1, read as the reverse complement.
AGAGATAGGAAGTTCATGCCCGGAGTGCAGGATCGCGTCATCGTCGTCACCGGAGCCGGTGGTGGTCTCGGACGTGAATACGCCCTGACCCTCGCCCGTGAGGGCGCCAGCGTCGTGGTCAACGACCTGGGTGGATCCCGCGACGGGTCAGGCGCCGGATCGGCCATGGCCGACCAGGTCGTCAGCGAGATCGAGGAGGCGGGCGGGCGCGCCGTCGCCAACTACGACAGCGTCGCCGAGCCCGAGGGTGCCGAGAACATCATCAAGACGGCGATCGACGAGTTCGGCGCCGTACACGGTGTGGTCAGCAACGCGGGCATCCTGCGCGACGGCACCTTCCACAAGATGACGTTCGAGGCGTGGGACGCCGTGCTGAAGGTGCACCTCTACGGTGGGTACAACGTGCTGCGGGCCGCGTGGCCGCACTTCCGTGAGCAGAGCTTCGGCCGCGTCGTCGTGGCGACCTCGACCAGCGGTCTGTTCGGCAACTTCGGCCAGGCCAACTACGGCGCCGCCAAGCTGGGTCTGGTCGGTTTGATCAACACGCTGGCCCAGGAGGGCGCGAAGTACAACATCAAGGCCAACGCGGTTGCGCCGATCGCCGCCACCCGGATGACCCAGGACATCCTGCCCCCTGAGGTGTTCGAGAAGCTGACGCCCGAGTACGTGGCGCCGGTGGTGGCCTACCTCTGCACCGAGGAACTGCCCGACACGGATTCGATCTTCATCGTCGGCGGCGGCAAGGTGCAGCGCACGGCCCTCTTCCAGAATGACGGCGTGACCTTTGACAGCGTGCCGTCGGTCGACGACGTGGCAGGCAAGTGGGGCGAGATCACGGATCTGTCGGCGGCGCAGTCGGCCAGCTTCAAGCTCGGCTGACTCGGTGGGCAGGAGCGAAGCGACCCGGGTATTGGTTCCGTGAAGGCGCTTGTCGCGCAAGAACTCTCCGGGCCTTCCGGCTTGGTCTACACCGACGTCGACGACGTAGCCGGTGACGGCATGGTCGTCGTCGACGTCGGTGCGGCCGGGGTCAGCTTTCCCGACCTGTTGCTGATCAAGGGCGAGTACCAACTCAAGCTCGACCCGCCCTTCGTCCCTGGCACCGAGGTTGCCGGACTGGTCCGCTCGGCCCCTGCCGAGTCGGGTTTCGTTGCAGGACAACGTGTTTCCGCGTTGACCATGCTGGGCGCGTGGGCGCAGCAGGTGGCGGTGCCTGCGGCCAGCGTGCTGCCGACCCCGGACGGCATCGACGACGACGCCGCGGTGTGCCTGCTTGGCAACTACTACACGATGTACTTCGCCCTGGTGCGTCGCGCTGCGCTGCTCGCAGGCGAGACGGTGCTGGTGCTCGGCTCGGCGGGCGGGGTCGGTACGGCGGCGATTCAGATCGCAAAGGCGCTGGGCGCCAGAGTGATCGCCATGGTGCACAGGCCGGGTGCCATCGAGTTCGTGGAGTCGCTGGGTGCCGACGTGGTGCTGCCGCTGACCGACGGCTGGGCTCAGGCGGTCCGCGAGCACACCGACGGCCGCGGCGTCGACGTCGTCGTCGACCCGGTCGGCGGCGAGGCCTTCGACGACGCGATCCGCGTGCTCGCCACCGAAGGCCGGCTGTTGGTGCTTGGCTTCGCGTCGGGCGGCGGCATCCCGACCGTCAAGGTGAATCGGCTTCTGCTGCGCAACGTGAGCGTCGTCGGTGTGGGACTGGGCGAGTTCATCAATCGCACGCCAGGTGCGCAGGCAGAGATCGGCCTCGGGCTGGGGAAGCTCGTCGGCGCGGGACTGCGGCCACCGCCACCGGAGCGGTATCCGTTGTCGGAGGGCCGTGCGGCGTTGGAGAGCCTGGCCACCGGCGGCGTCCGGGGCAAGGTGGTCCTCGTACCATGAGCGCTCCGCGGGCGCTGGCCTTCGACGTCTTCGGGACGGTCGTCGACTGGCGCACCAGTATCATCGGCGAGCTCGAGATGTTCGGCGAAGAGCATGGCGTGGCTGAGGATTGGGCAACGTTCGCCGACGACTGGCGGGCGGGGTACCCGACGGCCATGGACCGGGTCCGCACCGGTGAGCTGCCCTGGTTGAAGCTCGACGCGCTGCACCGCCTGATCCTCGACGACCTTCTGGATCGGGCCGGCATCGGAAACCTGCCCGACGCGGACGTCGCCGACCTCAACCTCGCCTGGCACCGGCTCGACCCATGGCCGGATTCGGTCGAGGGACTGACGCGGCTCAAGCGGAGCTTTCTCGTCACCACCCTGTCGAACGGAAATCTGTCGCTGCTGACCAACATGGCCAAGCGAGCCGGGTTGCCGTGGGACTGCGTGGTTTCCGCGGAGTTGTTCCACCACTACAAGCCGGATCCCGAGGCATACCTCGGTTGTGCCGATCTCCTCGACGTAGCGCCGGGGGAGCTGATGCTGGTCGCGGCGCACCCAAGCGATCTGCGGTCGGCGCGGGACGCCGGCCTGATGACGGCGTACGTGGCCCGGCCCCTCGAGTACGGACCCAATCGCCGGGCACCGAGGGTGGAAGACGGCGAATTCGACGTCACGGCAGACGACTTCTTGGACCTTGCTGCCAGACTTGAGGCATGAACACCGCCGAGACCCTACTCGTTGCGGTGGTGATCGCCGTCGGTCTGGTCGGCATTCTGGTGCCGTTGGTGCCGGGCAGCATCCTGGTGTTCGCGGCCATCGCGGTGTGGGCGTTCGTCGAGGGGACGCCGGTCGCCTGGGCGACGCTCGGTGTGGTCACGGCGATCCTGGCCGCGACCCTGCTGGTGAAGTACCTGTGGCCGATGAAGCGGATGCGCAGTGCCGACGTCGGCACGTGGAGCCTGTTGGCCGGCGGTGTACTCGGCATCGTCGGATTCTTCGTCGTCCCCGTCGTCGGCCTCGTGCTGGGCTTCGTCTTTGGCGTGTTTCTCGCGGAGCTGGCACTGCGTCACAACTCACGGCTGGCGTGGGCGTCGACCGTGCACGCGATCAAGGGCGTTGCGCTGTCGGTCGGTGTCGAGTTGACCGGTGCGCTGCTCGCGACGGTGGTCTGGGTCCTCGGCGTGCTGTTGGTCTGACGTGGCGGCGGCTCTCCGACCACCGACCTAGTTGCCCGCATTGAAGCGAATCTGGCGGGCCCGCTCACGGAGCGCCTGCACGCGATGGTGAATGCGGTACTCGGTCGACCGGGGCATCTCGAACGGCCCGTACACGCCTCGTCCCAGTCGGCACACCCGGCAATGCCCCATTTCCCATCGCAGTGCGTCCGAGACCGACTTGGGCGGGTTGCCGCCGATGACGAAGCCCTGGGCGGTGAGTCCGGCAATCAAGTCCGGGATCGTGGCCCGGCCGTGCTGAAACAGGTATTCAGTCAGGGCGTATCGAAGCTCGGTGCCGCGCAACACGCGTGAGTCGTCCATGGCGCGACGATGGCACGCGGCACCGACACGAATTCGCTCCGATGCGGGCAGTTGGGTACGCGGTCGGACACTTCGACTCCTAGCATCGTCAGAGGCGGAGTCAACAACACCGCGGCCACAGATGAGACGGAGGATCCCCATGTCCGAAACGAAGATCACGGTCATCTACGACAATCCCGCCGACCCGGATGCCTTCGAATCAGCTTATGAGGCCGAACAATTGGAGGCCGCACGCAGCATTCCCGGTCACATTCGCTTCGAAACGTCGAAGGTGTGGCCCAAGGAGGACGGGTCCCCGACGCCCGCCTACCGGATGATCGACCTCTACTACCCGGACTACGACGCCGCCAGTGTGGCCGTGACCACGCCCGAGGCAGGCGCGTTCTTCCAAGCCATGGCGCAGCTGTCCACCGGAGGCGTCCGCGTGCTGTTCTCCGACGTCGAGATCCCGCAGGCTAGGTGAACAGCGCCTCGCGGAGCCGCGTCACCTGATCGTCCGTGACACCGATTGAGGCAAGGTATTTCGGAACCGAGCCGTAGTCGCGTTCGATCGTGCGGCGGGAGGCGTCCAGGTATTCCTCGCGGACCCCGAGCACCTCCTCGTTGAGGCGCGCCTCGGCGAACGTGACGATCTCGGGTGTCGTCGACTCCTCGGCGCGACCGCGGACCGATTCCAGGATGCGCTCCCGCAACTGGGGCACGGCAGCGTTGCTGCGCAGAAAGTCGCTCACGATCGCATCGCGCCGAACGCCAATGGCTTCCAACACCAGCGCCACGGTCAGCCCGGTGCGGTCCTTGCCCGCGAAGCAGTGCGCGATGACGGACTTGCCGTCGGCCAACAGGGAGATGACCTGTCGCACGGCCATGCGGGCACCGGGCAACGCTGGGAAGCGTTCGTATTCCTCGGTCATGAACCGCGCGGCGGCGACGGCGACGTCCTCGTCGTCGGGCTTGGCGGTCATCATCGCCTCGAAGGCGTGCTCGTGCGGGGCCTCGGCTTGGTTGGCCGCGAGCTCGTGGAACGGCAGCCGGTGGATTTCGACGCCGTCGGGCACTTGGCCCGGGCCGCGGCGCTCTACTTCCCGCACCGACCGCAGATCAGCGACGTCACCGATGCCGAGTCGCTTCATCGCGGCGCGACCCGCCTCGTCGAGATGGCTCAGCTCGCTGGACCGGAAGAGCCTGCCCTGCCTGATCCCGGTCTCCTCCGCGACGTCACGGAAGTTCCATGCGCCGGAGAGCTCTGCGCCGGTGGACGGCACTACGAGGTCACCGCTGTCGCGAATGCGCTCTTCTCCCTGCCGAGTTCGGCACGGGCGATGGTGCGCATGTGCACCTCGTCTGGCCCGTCGAACAGGCGCATCGCACGGTGCCAGCCGTACAGCCGCGCGAGCGGGAAGTCGTCACTGATGCCAGCGGCCCCGTGCACCTGGATGGCGCGGTCCAAGACGTTGCACGCCATCTGCGGAGCGACGGCCTTGATCATCGCGACCTGATTGCGGGCTTCCTTGTTGCCGTGCTCGTCGATGGTCCAGGCGGCCTTCTCGCACAGCAGCCGGGCCTGGTCGATCTCGTTGCGGGACAACGCTACCTGCTGCTGCACCACGCCCTGCTCGGCCAGCGGCTTGCCGAACGCGATGCGCTTGTTCACCCGGTCGACCATCAGGGCCAACGCCCGCTCGGCCACCCCGATGGCGCGCATGCAGTGATGGATCCGGCCGGGGCCGAGGCGGGCCTGCGCAATCGCGAAGCCCCCGCCCTCCTCACCGAGGAGATTGCTCACCGGCACCCGCACGTTGTCGAAGACGACCTCGGCGTGCCCGTGCTGGTCCTGCCAACCGAATACCGGGAGCGAGCGCACGATGGTCACTCCCGGGGTGTCGATCGGCACCAGGATCATCGACTGCTGCTGGTGGCTCGCGGCATCGGGGTTGGTGCGGCCCATCACGATCAGGATCTTGCAGCGCGGGTCGTTGGCGCCGGAGGTCCACCACTTGCGGCCGTTGATGACGTAGTCGCCGCCGTCACGCAGCATCGTGGTCTCGATGTTGCGGGCGTCGCTGGAGGCCACCGCGGGCTCGGTCATTGCGAAGGCGCTGCGGATCTCACCGTTGAGCAACGGCTCGAGCCACTGCTTGCGCTGCTCCTCGGTCGCGAACAGATGCAGCGTCTCCATGTTCCCGGTGTCGGGCGCCGCGCAGTTCAACGCCTCGGGCGCCAGCTCCATGCTCCAACCGGACAGCTCGGCCAGCGGCGAGTACTCCAGATTGGTCAGCCCCGACTCCGCGGGCAGGAACAGGTTCCACAGCCCCCGGTCCCTGGCGAGCTTCTTGAGCTCCTCGACCACCGGCGGCACCGTGTGGTCGTTCGGCCCCGCCTCCAGCCGATACTGGTCATAGGAGTGCTCGGCCGGGAACACGAACTCCACCATGAAGTCGGTGAGCCGTTGGTGGTAATCCTGCGCTTTTGCCGACATCGCGAAGTCCATGACCGCCACGATATGACACGGGTCAGGTGGGGTTTCGGGGGACGTCGTCACGCACTGAGTACGGTCACGTCTCCCGTCGCGCCGTCGACTTCGATCAGCGTGCCCGTCGAGAGCCGTGCTGCCGCGCCTCGCGCGTTGACCACGCACGGCACGCCGAACTCCCGCGCGACGATCGCGGCGTGCGACGTCGGCCCGCCGAGTTCGGTCACGACGGCGGCCGCATAGGCGAACGCGGGCGTATAACCGACGTCGGTGACCTTGGCGACGAGGATCTCGCCGGGCTGAAGGTCGTCGATCGTGTCGGCGTGCACGACGCGGACCAGGCCGCGCACCCGTCCGCCCGACACCCCGATGCCGTGCAGGACCTCACCGCCCTCGAAGGCGCTTGCCGGTGCCCCCGTCGGCAGCCATCGGCCGCTGAACGCCTCGGGCGGTACCAACTCCTGCAGCATCGCCTGCTCGGCCCGGCGGCGGGCGACCACGCTCGCCACGTCGGGCGGGGGAGCATCCAACTCGTCGACGAGCAGATAGAAGACGTCGTCGACCTCGCCGAGCTCACCCGCGTCGACCATGCGGCGCCCCTGTTCCCGCAGCAGTGTGCGGAGCACCCAGATCGCGCGCACCATCCGGTCGCGGCGGACTTCACGCTCGCGGATCTGGGCAGCTGCGGCGATGGACACCGCCCGCCCCCGCAGCGGCACCGCAGGCAGGGTGGGCAGCTCCCGCGGCGCCGCCACCAGTGCCTTGGCAACCATGCGGATCAACAGGTCGGGGTCGTCTGCGTATGTCGCACAGCGCATCTCGACCTCTCCAGGCCCGCGATGCCCGATGAGAGCCAGCTCGCGCCGCAATGCGGCCGAGAACGCAGGCGCCTCCGCGGCGAGTGCGGCGGCGTCGATCTTCGGTTCGGAGAGCAGTCGGGTCGCGACCGGGTCGCGCCGCGCTTCAGCCACCAACCGATGGACGGCGCTCAGCGCCTGCGCACTGACCAGTTCATCGCCCGCGGCCGGCATGACGTCGCGTCCGCAGAGCAGTCGCATCACCACGCCGTAGCCGGCGCAGAGCAGGATCGACGCCGACGAGAGCACCCATCCGTGCACGACGTGGTCGCGCCCGAGCAGGATCAGCTCCCGCAGTCGCCGGTCATCCAGTCCCGCGGGGTCTTGCGACGCCGACTCCAGCCGCTCGACGTCGCCGACGAAGTCCCGGGTGTCGCGGTTCGAGCCTGCGGACAGACCGATCAGGCAGTTGGCGAACGTCAGCCCGCCGCGGAGTTGACGGACGAGGCCTCGCGGTGCGACGGGTGGCAGGTGTTCGCCGAACAACTCCAGGCCGTCCTCGGTGTGCCCGAAGAAACCGGAGAGCACCAGGTCGGGATCGATGAAGGGCACCGTGTGGGCCATGAAGTGACCGGTCGTGATGCCTGCGTACAGACGATGGCCGAACACGCCGGTCGTCCGCACCGACATCTCGCGCTGGACGGCCCCGCCGGGTCGCAGTCGCTCGGAGATCACCAGACCCGCCGCGCGCGTGCCCAGCACGGTCACCGATGCCGACGACGGCGAGAACGGTCCTGCCAGCGCCTCCGACAGATTGGTGGCGATGAATGCGGGGAAGCGGGGATCGATGGGAGTGTCGAACTCGCCGTTCGCGATGCCGGTCCCCGCGGGCACCGGTTCGACTCCGTCGGCTGCGGGTGCATCGACGGCCGGGATCTCGAGAACGCGCGGTAGCCGCCATGGGATGTCGTGGACGGTGCTGCCCACCGTGATGCGGCCCCGGCACGCCAGGGCGAAGTCCTCGACCGCCTGCACCACGTCGAAGCCCGGCGTGAAACCCCAGTCATCGCGCAGCACGGTGGGGTCGAGAGTCGGCACCTCGCCCACCGCCCGAGGGATGAATCGCCGCAGGGTTGAGGGGACACCGACGAGCGGTCTGCCGACGGCGGCGGCGATGCGGCGCCTGGTGGTGTGACCGGCGGCGGCGACGTCGACGCTGCCCGCACGCAGGTCGGCGTCGAGCAGGGCTCGGACGAGCACCCGTTCGACGTCGTGGGAGTGCACCACCTGCAGGGGTCGGTCAGCGGAGCCGTCGACGTCGAAGGTGACCGCGCCGGCGAACGTCCGCAGCACGGCGTCTTCGACGTGCCTGCCCAACACGAGTGCGGTCCGGACGAGGATCGCGTGGACACCGGATTCGTTGGCCTTGCTCAGCATCGACGCGGTGTCGTCGACCGGCCGGGCCGGTGAGACCACGACGAGGCGGCCGACGTCCGCTTCCGCCATCGTCTCGAGCAGCGATCCCATGCCGGCAGCGTCTCCGCCGCAGTGCAGTACGGCGTCGGCGCCCTTCACGACGTCACCGTCATACCGCTGGGAGACGACGAAATCGACTGAGCCCGGCCAACTCTCGGGACGCCGCGCGCCGATGCCGACGACGTCGTGGGTCAGCATCACCAGCCGAGCGGCGACCCCGCGCCCCACGGCGCCGTCGGCCCCCGTGACGACGATCCTCATCGAGGCCTAGGCGTCATCGTCGTCGTCGCTGAAGGCCGCCAGTAGATCCTGAAGGTCCATGTCGGCGATGTCCTGAGTCCTGGCGGGCTCACTCGATGCGCCTGCGTCGCCGGTGTCGAGGCCGCTGCCCTGGGCGGCGAGGTTGAGCAACATGTCCAGGACGCCCGCCTGCCGCAAGCGCTTGACGGGGATGGAGGCCACCACGCGCTGGAGTTCCTCGTCGACCGAGTTCGTCGCGGGCGCCTGTTCGGACTCGCCGACGAGTTGCGTTCGGAAGTACTCGGCGATGGCCGACGGGTTCGGATAGTCGAAGATCAGCGTCGGCGAGAGGGTCAGGCCCGTCGCGGCCTTCAACCGGTTGCGGAGTTCGACGGCGGTGAGCGAGTCGAAGCCGTGGTCCTGGAACGCCAGGTCCGGCGCGATCGACTGCGGATTCGGCAACCCAAGCACCGTCGCCATGTGGGACCGCACCAGATCGAGCAGGAGGTCGTGCTGCTCGTCAGTTGGCAAGGTTGAAAGGCGTTGCGCCAGAGCCGATCGCGACTGAGCGGCCGCCAGTGAATCACCGACCTGACGGCGGGCGGGACCCGAGATCAGATCGAGGAACATCGGCGGCAGCGTCCCCGCTGCGGACTTGGTCCGCAGCGCGACGCGGTCGATCCGCGCCGGCACCAGGAACGGCTCGTCGACGGTCAATGCCTCATCGAACAGCGCGAGCGCATCGTCGACTGCCAGCGCCAGGATGCCGTCGCGGTGCAGGCGCGCCAGGTCGACGTCCTGAAGATGGCCCGTCATCCCGCTGGCCTGTTCCCACAGACCCCAGCCCAGCGACATCGCGGGCAGACCATTCGCCCGCCGGTGAGCGGCGAGTGCATCGAGGTAGGCGTTGGCCGCCGAGTAGTTCGCCTGCCCGGAGGCTCCGACCAGGCCCGCCATCGACGAGAACATCACGAATGCGGACAGATCGAGATCGCGCGTCAGCTCGTGCAGGTTCCACGCCGCATCGACCTTGGCGCGCAACACCGCGTCGACCCGGTCCGGCGTCAGCGACGTCAGCACCGCGTCGTCGATCACGCCCGCGGTGTGGATGACCGCAGACAGTGCGTGCTGGTGTTCGATGCCCGCCAGGCACTTGCCGAGGGCGTCGCGGTCGGCGGCGTCCGCGGCCACCACCTGCACGTGGGCGCCCGCCTCGGTGAGTTCGGTGACCAGTTCGGCCGCACCAGGGGCGTCCGGCCCACGGCGCGAGAGCAGCACCAGATGGCGCACGCCGTGGTTCGTGACGATGTGGCGGGCCACCGAGGCGCCCGCCATGCCGGTGCCGCCGGTGATCAGGACGGTGCCGCCGGCCCACGCGTCGGGCATCGTCAGGACCACCTTGCCGATGTGACGGGCCTGGCTGAGGTGGCGCAGCGCAGCGGGTGCCCGCCGCACGTCCCACGTCGAGACGGGCAGCGGCCGCAGCGCACCCGTGTCGCTGAGCGCCGCCACCCCCGTCAGAATCCGGCCGACACCGTCCGCGCCGGCCTCGAAGAGGTCGAAGGCGCGGTAGCGCACGCCGGGATGGGCGGCGGCGACGGTGTCTGCGTCGCGGATGTCGGTCTTGCCCATCTCGAGGAACGCGCCGCCGCGCGGCAGCAGCCGCAGCGACGCGTCGACGAATTCACCAGAGAGCGAGTCGAGCACCACGTCGACGCCACGGCCGCCGGTCACGGCGAGGAACTTCTGCTCGAACTCGACAGTGCGGGAGTCGCCGATGTGGTCGTCGTCGAAGCCCATGGCGCGCAACGTGTCCCACTTGGGCCGGCTTGCGGTCGCGAACACCTCCAGACCCCAGTGCCTGGCCAGTTGAATCGCCGCCATTCCGACGCCGCCGGTGCCCGCGTGGATCAGCACCGACTGGCCAGGTGCCACGTCCGCCAACCCGCGCAGCGCGTAGAACGCCGTCGCGAAGCCGACCGTGAATCCTGCGCCCTGCGCGTAGCCCCAGTCCGCGGGAATGGGCAGCACGACGCGGGCATCGGTGGTGGCAGAAGTGCCGGTGCCCTCGGGGAACAGGCCCATCACCCGGTCTCCCACGGAGACTTCGGTCACCCCCGGTGCGACCTCGACGACGACGCCCGCCGCCTCGATGCCCATGACCCCGCCGCCCGGATACAACCCGAGGGCGATCATCACGTCGCGGAAGTTCGCGCCGATGGCACGCACCGCGACGCGGATGCGACCGGGCGCCAGCGGCTCGTCGGCGTCGGGAATCTGCTGCAGCGTCAGATCGTCGAACGTGCCCGCCGACGCCCCGTCGGCGACGGTCAGCCGCCATGGCGCGCCACCGTCGGGCGGAGTCAGCAGGGACTCCGCGGCCCGGCTCGGCAGCACCCGCGCCGTATGCAGCACGCCGTCGCGGATCACCACCTGCGGTTCGCCGATGGCGACGATGGCTGCCGAGTCGAGGTCGGCCGCGGCGGCATCGTCGAGGTCTGCCAGTACGACTCGGCCGGGGTGCTCGGTCTGCGCCGCCCGCACCAGGCCCCACACCGCGGCGCCCGCCAGATCGGTGATGTCCTCCCCTGGCAGCGCGACCGCCCCGCGGGTCGTCACCACCAGCGTCGCGGCGGAAGGCTCGGCCAGCCACGACTGAAGGCGCTCGAGCGCAACGTGGGTGGCGCCGTAGACACCGGCCAGATCATCGGAATCGCTTGCCAATGGCGCGGATTCGAAGATCTCGACCTCGGCATCGACGGTCTGCGCGGCAGGCGTTGCCGCCGACCACACCACCTCGAACAGTTCGCCGCCCCCTGAGCCGCCGACCGCGGCGGCCAGCTGCTGGGCGGTCACCGGGCGCGCCACCATCGCCTCGACGGAGAGCACCGGCAGGCCGAGGCCGTCGGCGAGGTCGATCGACATCGAACTGGTGCCGTTCGGCGCCAGTCGCGCGCGGACCGCCGACGCGCCCGACGCGTGCAGCGAGACCTTCTGCCATGAGAACGGCAGCGCCATCTCACCGTCACCGTCGGCGCGGCTCAGCACCACCGCGTGCAGCGCGCCGTCGAGCAGCACGGGATGCACGCCGAATCCGTTGGCCTGCAACTCCGCCGGCATCGATACCTCGGCGAACACCTCGTCGCCGCGGCGCCACATCGCCTTGAGGCCACGGAAGGCGGGTCCGTATTCGTAACCCCGTGTCGAGAGCTCGGCGTAGGCGTCGGCCACGTCGATCTCGCGCGCTCCCACCGGCGGCCAGACCGACAGATCACAACCCGGCGCCGACGATGCGACGCCGAGTTCGCCTTCGGCGTTCAGAATCCATGTGGCAGAGTCCTGTTGGGCGCGCGAGAAGATCGACACCACGCGTCCGCCTGCGTCGTCGGCCTGGCTGACCACGACCTGGACGGCGACGCCCTCGGCGGGCAGCACCAGCGGGGCGCGCAGCATCAACTCGTCGACTCTCGAGCAGCCGACCTCGTCGCCCGCCCGGATCGCCAACTCGACGAAACCGGCGCCGGGGAAGAGCACGACGCCTGCGACCGCGTGATCGGCCAGCCACGGCTGCGACGACACGGCCAGCCTGCCCGTCAGCACCACGCCACCGGTCTCCGGCGATTCGACGACCGCACCGAGGAGCGCGTGATCGGTGCCGCCGAGCCCGAGACCCGCGGCGTCGGTCGAACCCGACCCGCTCGACAGCCAGAAGCGACGCCGCTGGAACGCGTAGGTGGGTAGGTCGACGAGCCGGCCGCCGGAGCAGGCCGCCTGCCAGTCCACGTCGACGCCGGAGACGGACAGTTCGGCGAGCGCCGTCAGGAGTGTCGTCGGCTCGGAGCCGTCCTTCTTCAGCGTCGAGGCGGTCACGGGTTCGGACTCGGCCAGTGTCATCGCGATCGAGGCCGTGAGCCCGCTGGCAGGCCCGACCTCGACGAACCGGGTGACGCCCACCGACTCGAGGTAGCGGGCGCTGTCGGCGAACCGGACGGCCTCCAGGATGTGGCGGGACCAGTACGGTGCGGTCGCAAAGTCCTGACCCGCCAGCTCACCGGTCAGGTTGGAGATCACCGGAATCCTCGGCTCGGCCAAGGACATTCCGCCGGCCACCGTGCTGAACTCCAGCAGCATCGGCTCCATGAGCGACGAGTGGAACGCGTGCGAGACCGCCAGCTGGTGTACCCGGCAGCCCGACGCGCGCGCCTCCTCGGCGATCGCCAGGACTGCGTCCTGCGGGCCGGATATCACGACGGAGTCGGGTCCGTTGACGGCGGCGATGCCGACGCCGTCGCGCAGCAGTGCCCGCATCTCGGACTCGCTCGACGACACCGCCACCATCGCGCCGCCCTCGGGCAGTCGCTGCATGAGCCGACCACGCGCCGCGACCAGTGCGGCAGCGTTCTCCAACGACAGCACCCCCGCGACGTGCGCCGCGGACAGCTCGCCGATCGAATGGCCCAGCACGTAATCCGGCTGCAGACCCCATGATTCGAGCAGACGGAACATCGCCACCTCGATGGTGAACAACGCGGGCTGCGCGAACTCCGTCGAGTCGAGCACCGGCGCATTGCTGCCCCACATCACGTCGCGGATGGGGCGCAGCAGGTGCCTGTCCAGCTCGCGGGTGACCGCGTCGAACGCCTCGGCGAACACGGGGAACTCGGCGTGCAGCTCGCGGCCCATGCCAAGGGACTGCGCGCCCTGGCCCGGGAAGACGAAGGCGGTCTTGCCCGATCCGGTGGCGCGACCGCGGGTGGTCCCTGGGCCCTGCCGATCGTCGGCGAGGGCCCTCAGCTCGGCGACCAACGTGTCCCGGTCGGCGCCGAGCATCACGGCGCGGTGCGCGAACGACGCGCGGCCGCCCAGCGTCCAGCCGACGTCGAGGGTGTCCAGTCCGGGATCTGCCTCCACGTGGTCGGCCATGCGGCGCGCCTGATCACCAAGGGCCTCAGGTGATTTCGCCGACAGTGCCCACGGCACGACGGCGGGCCGGCGGACTTCGACGGCAGGCGCAACCGACGTCGGCGCCTGCTCGATGATGACGTGCGCGTTGGTGCCGCTGATGCCGAACGACGACACGCCTGCCCTGCGCGGCGTGCCGTTCTCTGGCCAGGGTTGCGCCTCGGTCAGCAGGGCCACCGACCCCATCGTCCAGTCGACGTGCGGTGTCGGCTCGTCCACGTGAAGGGTGGCGGGCAGTTGCTCGTGGCGCATCGACTCGACCATCTTGATGATGCCCGCGACACCCGCGGCGGCCTGGGCGTGACCCATGTTCGACTTCACCGAGCCGAGCCACAGCGGGTGGTGACGGTCCTGCCCGTAGGTCGCCAGCAGTGCCTGCGCCTCGATCGGGTCGCCGAGCGTGGTGCCGGTGCCGTGGGCCTCCACGACGTCGACGTCCGACGCGCTGAGCCCGGCGTTGGCCAGCGCGGCCCGCAAGACGCGCTGCTGCGAGGGACCGTTGGGTGCGGTGAGTCCGTTGGACGCGCCGTCCTGGTTGATCGCCGAACCGCGCACCAGTGCCAGCACCCGATGGCCCAGGCGTTGTGCGTCCGATAGCCGTTCTACGACGAGAATGCCTCCGCCGTCGGCGAATCCGGTGCCGTCCGCCGCACCGGCGAACGACTTGCAGCGGCCGTCCGAGGACAGCCCGCGCTGCCTGCTGAACTCCACGAAGATGTCCGGGGTGGCGTTGACGGTGACACCGCCGGCGAGGGCCAGGTCGCACTCGCCGAGCCGCAGCGCCTGCACCGCCATGTGGAGGGCGACGAGTGAGGACGAGCATGCGGTGTCGATCGACACCGCAGGGCCCTCGAGGCCGAGCACGTAGGACACCCGGCCCGAAGCCACGCTGGAGGCCTGACCCGTCAGACGGAATCCCTCCGCGCCCTCGGCGCCGACGCCGTAGCCCTGTGCGTACACGCCTGCGAATACGCCGGTGGCGCTGCCGCGCAGCGAGGTCGGGTCGATGCCGCCGCGTTCCAACCCCTCCCAGGCGAGTTCGAGGAACAGTCGCTGCTGCGGGTCCATGGCCAATGCCTCGGTCGGGGACACCCCGAAGAAGGCGGGATCGAAGTCGGCCGCGTCGTAGAGGAAGCCGCCGGTGTTGGCGTACGACTTGCCTGCGGCATCGGCATCGGCACTGAACAGCCCGGCCAGATCCCAGCCGCGGTCGGTCGGGAAGTCCGACACGACGTCCCGCCCGGCGGCGACCATGTCCCACAGGGTTTCCGGTGAGTCGACACCGCCCGGGTACCGGCAGGACATGCCGACGATGGCGATCGGCTCGTCGACGACGGACGTCACCGAGCCGGTCTGACTGACCTCCTGTGGCGCGCCCGCGAGCTCGGAGCGGATGTAGCCGGCCAACGCCAGCGGCGTCGGGTAGTCGAAGATGAGGGTCGGCGACAGGGCGAGTCCGGTTGCCGTCTTGAGTCGGTTGCGCAGTTCGACGGCGGTCAGCGAGTCGAAGCCGTGATCGGAGAAGGCGAGTTCGGCGGTGATGGCCTCCGGCTCGGTGTTTCCGAGCACCGCGGCCATGTGTGACCGCAGAAGGTCGAGCACCAGTGCCTGCTGCGTCTGTTCGGTCTGGCCATGCAGCCGTTGCGCCAGAGCAGATTTGGACTTGGCGGCCACCAGCGAGTCGTCGACGCGGCGCCGAGTGGATGCGTTGGCGAGCTGGGCGAACATCGGTGGCAGCAGGCCTTCTGCGGACCTCGACCGCAACGCCGCGCGGTCGATCCGGACGGGAGCCAGCAGCGGCTCGCCGACCACCATGGCCGAGTCGAACAACGCCATCGCGTCCTGGGTCGACATCGCGAGGATGCCGTCGCGCCCCAGCCTGGTCAGGTCCGCATCCGCGAGGTGGCCGGTCATGTCGCTGGCCTGCTCCCACAGCCCCCACGCCAGCGAGGTGGCCGGCAACCCGTGGGCCCGCCGGTGGGCGGACAGGGCGTCGAGGAAGGTGTTGGCCGCGCAGTAGTTGGCCTGCCCCGACGAACCGACGACGCCTGCCATCGACGAGAACATCACGAAGGCAGCAACATTCGTCTCGAGGCTGAGCTCGTGCAGATTCCACGCGGCGTCGACCTTGGCCCGCAGCACGGGATCGACGCGGTCGGGCGTCAGTGACCCGACGACGGCGTCGTCGAGCACGCCAGCGGCGTGGATCACGCCGGTCAGGGCAGCCACGGAGCCCAGCACGGAGCGGAGTTCGGCGCGGTCGGCCGCGTCGGCGGCGAGCACCCGAACGTGCGCACCTGCGGCGCTGAGTTCGGCGACCAGTTCGGCTGCACCGGGGGCGTCGGGGCCCCGGCGGGACAGGAGCACGAGGTCGCGCACGCCGTGGTGCTCGACGACGTGGCGGGCCACCGAGGCGCCCGCCATGCCGGTGCCGCCGGTGATCAGTACGGTGCCGCGCGTCCATGCCCCCGGCATGGTCATCACGATCTTGCCGATGTGGCGGGCCTGGCTCAGGTGCCGCAGCGCGGCGGGAGCCCGGCGGATGTCCCACGTCGTGACCGGCAGCGGCCGCAGGACGCCCTCTTCGAACATCCTTGACAGTTCGACGATGTACTCGTGCATCCGCGGGCGACCGGGCTCGAACAGGTCGAAGGCCCGGTAGCGCACGCCGGGATGTGCCGCGGCGACGGTGTCGGCGTCGCGGATGTCGGTCTTGCCCATCTCCAGGAACGCTCCGCCACGGGGGAGCAACCGCAGCGAGGCGTCGACGAAGTCGCCGGCCAGCGAGTCGAGCACCACGTCGAAACCGCGGCCACCGGTGACGTCGGCGAACTTCTGCTCGAAGTCGAGGCTGCGCGAGTCGCCGATGTGGTCGTCGTCGAACCCCATGGCGCGCAACGTGTCCCACTTGGGGCGGCTGGCAGAGGTGAAGACCTCCATGCCCCAGTGCGTGGCCAACTGGACCGCGGCCAGACCCACGCCGCCCGTCGCGGCGTGGATCAGAATCGACTGGCCCGGCTGTACGTCCGCCAGTTCACGCAGTCCGTAATAGGCGGTGGTGAACACCACGAGGGTGGCGGCGGCCTCGGCGTCCGTCCACCCGGTCGGAATGGGGGCCACCAGCCGGGCGTCGGCCTGGACGACCGTGCCGGTGCCCTCGGGGAACAACCCCATCACCCGGTCACCGACGGCGAAGCCCGTCACGCCCTCACCGACCTCGACCACGACGCCCGCGCCTTCACTGCCGAGCAGTGCGTCGTGGGTGAACATGCCGAGCGTGATCATGACGTCACGGAAGTTCGCCGCAACGGCGTTCATCTCGACGCGCAGATGCGCAGGCCGCAGCGGTTCGTCGGAGTGTGGAACCTCTTCGAGCACGAGGTTGTCGAACGTGCCCGCCGTGGAGATGCCAAGGCGCCACGGCTTGCCCGTGGTCGGGGGCTGCAGCACCGTGTCGGCGCCGCGACTGCGCACCACCCGTGCGACGTGGAATGTGCCAGCCCGCAGTACGACCTGCGGCTCGCCGACGGCCAGCACGGTCGCGAGATCCAGTTCGCCCCTTCCGTCGACGAGCACGATGCGACCGGGGTTCTCGTTCTGCGCGGCGCGGACCAGACCCCACACCGCCGCCCCGGCAAGGTCGGTGACGTCTTCACCGGGTAGGGCCACTGCCCCGTGCGTCGCGATCACCAGCGTGGACGTGGACGGCTCGGCGAGCCAGGACTGCAGCCGCTCCAGCGCGCGATGCACCGTCGTGTGCACCAGAGCCGGGACGTCACCGGAATCGACTGTCACGGAATCGGATTCGTAGAGCGTGACGGCGTCTGCGGAGAGCGGCGCGACCTCCGGCGTCGCGACGGCCGACCACTCGACCTCGAGGAGCTCGCCATCGCCTCCGCTCCGACCTGCCAGGGCGAGCTGCTCGGCGCTGACCGGTCGGGTGGTCATCGAGCCGACCGACAGCACCGGCAGACCCAGCCCGTCGGCGAGGTCGATCGACACCGAATTCGGCCCCACCGGGGCGATTCTCGCGCGCACCGAGGAGGCTCCCGCCGCGTGCAGCGAGACCCCCTGCCAGGAGAACGGCAGCGCCAGTTCGTGATCACCGACGACGAGCGCGATCGCGTGCATCGAGGCGTCAAGCAGCACCGGGTGCACGCCGAACTCCGCGGACTGGACGTCCTGCGGGATGGCGACTTCGGCGAACACCTCGTCACCACGGCGCCACATCGCGGTCAGGGCGCGGAAGGCAGGCCCGTACTCGTAACCACGGGCGGCGAGCACCTCGTAGGCGTCACTGACGTCCATCGCCACGGCCCCTGCCGGCGGCCACGCCGACAGGTCGGCCGTCGGCGCGCTCACCGCAGGGCCGACGATTGCCTCGGCGTGCAGCACCCATGCCGATTCACCGTCGTCGGCGTGGGAAAACACCGACACCATTCGGGAACCGGACTCCTCGGCAGCCCCGACGAGTACCCGGATCGGGACGCCGGACGGTGCCACGATCAGCGGCGCCTGCAGGGTCAGCTCCTCGACGACCGGGCATCCCACCTCGTCACCGGCCCGAATGACCAGCTCCACGAATCCCGCACCGGGAAAAAGGATGACGCCACCGACCGCGTGATCGGCCAGCCACGGCTGCGTCGACACCGCCAACCGGCCCGTCAGAACGACCTGACCGGTTTCGGGCACCTCGACGACGGCGCCCAGCAGGGCGTGAGCCGCACCGTTGAGGCCGAAACCCGAGGCATCCGAGGTGCCCGTACCGCCACCAGACAACCAGAAGCGCCGCCGCTCAAAGGCATACGTCGGAACGTCGACCAATTCGCCGCCGTCGCACACCGCACGCCAGTCCACCGCCACACCGGAGGTGAACGCCTGCGCTGCTGAGGCCAGGAAGCGGCCCCAGCCGCCCTCGTCGCGCCCGAGTGTCGGCACGACGACAGGTTCGGAGGCCGCGTCGGTGCAGTCGCGGACGGTGTCCTCGATCCCTGCGATGAGTGCCGGGTGCGGGCTGGCTTCGACGAAGGCGCGGTAACCGTGGCCGCACGCGGCCCGGACGGCCCGGTCGAATTGAACGGTCTGCCGGATGTTGCGATACCAGTAGTCGGCATCGAGCGTGGCGGTGTCGACCAGATCGCCCGTGACGGTGGAGAAGAACGCCGTGCGGGTCGAATGCGGCTCGATGCCCGCGAGCGCCTCCTGCAGCCGCCCGTCGATCGCCTCGACCTGAGCGGAGTGCGACGCGTAGTCGACGTCGATGCGGCGGGCGCGGATCTGCAGCGCCTCGCATTGCCGGATCAGCGCATCGAGCGCGGCCGACTCGCCGGAGACCACCACGGCGGAGCGGCCGTTGACTACGGCGATGTCTGCTTGGTCGGGGTGAATGTCCAGACCCGCCAACAACTCCCGGGCGCGATCGACCCCGCAGGCCAACGACACCATGCCCGCCGAGCCGGACAGTTCGACGAGCAGCTTGCTGCGCAGGGCGACCACCCGCGCGGCGTCGCGCAGCGACAACGCGCCCGCGACGTGGGCGGCGGCGATCTCGCCCTGCGAGTGGCCGATGACCGCGTCGGGCGTCACGCCGACCGAGCGCCACAGCTCCGCCAGCGACACCATCACGGCGAACAGTGCGGGCTGGACGACGTCGACGCGGTCCAGCCCCGGTGCGCCGGGGGCACCGCGCAGCACGTCCAGCAACGACCAGTCGACGAACTCTGCGAGCGCTTCCGAGCAGGCCGTCAGCTTTTCGGCGAAAACCGTTGAGGAGGACATCAATTCGATGCCCATGCCCAGCCATTGACCGCCCTGGCCGGGGAACACGAACGCGACCTTGCCGACGGGGGTGGCGGTGCCGCGGACCGCGAGCATGCCGTCGGCGTCAGAGGCCAACTCCGACAACCCCGCGAGCAACTGGTCGCGGTCGGCGCCGAGCACCACGGCGCGGTGTTCGAACGAGGAGCGGCCCGCCAGCGTCCACGCGACGTCGCGACTCTCGAGATCGGGGTTCGTGGCGAGGTGGTCGGCCAGCCGGGCGGCCTGCCCGCGCAGTGCGGTCGCGGACTTGGCGCAGAGCACCCAGGGCAGAACGGATGTCGTTGGGGGGGTCGGTTTTACGGCCTCACGCTCGGCGGGCGGGGCCGACTCGACGATGACGTGGGCGTTGGTGCCGCTGATTCCGAATGACGAAATGCCCGCGCGTCGTGGGGTCCCGCCTGCGGGCCACGGCTGCGGCTCGGTCAGCAGTGACACGGCACCCGCGGTCCAGTCCACGTGCGGACTCGGGGCATCGACGTGCAGCGTCGCGGGCAGCGACTCGTGGCGCATCGACATGATCATCTTGATGACACCCGCCACGCCTGCCGCGGCCTGGGTGTGACCCATGTTGGACTTCACCGAGCCCAGCCACAGTGGTTGCGTCCGGTCCTGCCCGTAGGTCCCGAGCAGTGCCTGTGCCTCGATGGGGTCACCGAGCGGGGTACCGGTGCCGTGGCCCTCGACCACGTCGACCTGCGCGGTAGACAGGCCCGCGTTGGCCAGCGCGGCGCGCACCACGCGCTGCTGCGACGGCCCGTTCGGCGCCGTCAAACCGTTGGACGCGCCGTCCTGGTTGACGGCCGATCCGCGCACCACCGCGAGCACCGGGTGGCCGAGGCGCTGGGCGTCCGACAGGCGTTCGACGACGAGCACGCCGCCGCCCTCCGCCCAGCCGACGCCGTCGGCAGCGCCGGCGTACGGCTTGCAGCGACCGTCGGCCGCCAGCCCCCGGTGGCGGCTGAACTCCACGAAGATGGTCGGGGTGGCGTTGACGGTGACACCGCCGGCCAGTGCCATGTCGCATTCGCCGAGCCGCAGCGCCTGCACCGCCATGTGCAGCGCGACCAGAGAGGACGAGCACGCGGTGTCGATCGACACCGCCGGACCCTCGAGCCCGAGCACGTAGGCCACCCGGCCGGAGGTCACGCTCGAGGTCATGCCGGTCAGTCGGTAGCCCTCGATGCTGTCGGCGGACATGCCGTAGCCACCGGCGATGACGCCGGCGAACACGCCCGTCGCGCTGCCCCGCAGTGAGGTCGGGTCGACGCCGGCGCGCTCGAGCGCCTCCCACGACAACTCGAGCAGCATGCGTTGTTGCGGATCCATGGCGAGCGCTTCACTGGGTGCGATCCCGAAGAAGCCCGCATCGAAGTCGGCGACGTTCTCCACGAAGCCACCGGAGCGCGCGTAGGACTTGCCTGGCGCGTCCGGATCGGGGTCGTACAGGCCTGCGACGTCCCAGCCGCGGTCCTCCGGCAGATCCGACACCACGTCGCGGCCCGAGGCCACCATGTCCCACAGGCCCTCGGGGGAGGTCACGCCGCCGGGGAATCGGCACGACATGCCAACAACGGCGATCGGTTCGCCTGCGCGCTCGAGCAGAGACCGGTTCTGTGTCTTCAACCGGTCGTTCTGGACGAGCGCCCGACGAAGTGCCTCCGTGGCGTGTGCGAGTTGATCGGCCATACGGTGTGAAACCCCTGTCTGGACCGCTGCGTGCGCAGCGGCCCCCAAGTATTCGGTACTACGAGCCCGTTGGACGAGCCTAGAAGCTCCGGTCGCCCCCAGCGAGGCGGGACGAACGGTGCCAGGTCATTGTGTTCCCTGGATGACCGCGGATCTCACGCGCCTGCTCGCACTGGGGCATTCCTGCCGAACTTCGAGGCGTCACCGGGCGCTCGACGTGGCGCTCTGTGCGAAGCTGGCGGCGTGACGGGTGAGAAGGTCCGCGTGGTGGTGGGTGACGACCACCCGCTGTTCCGCGACGGGGTGGTGCGTGCCCTCACCTCCAGCGGCACCATTGACGTGGTCGCGGAGGCCGACGACGGGGTGTCCGCGCTGGCTGCGATCCGTGAGCACGGACCACAGGTCGCGCTCCTTGACTACCGCATGCCCGGACTCGACGGCGCACAGGTCGCCGCCGCGGTTCGCCGCGACGAGCTGCCGACGCGCGTCCTGCTGATCTCCGCGCACGACGAGTCGGCGATCGTCTACAGCGCGTTGCAGGAGGGCGCCGCGGGGTTCATCTCCAAGGAATCCAGCCGCTCCGAACTCATCGACGCCGTGCTGAGCTGCGCGAAGGGCCGCGACGTCGTCGCCCCCAACCTGGCCGCCGGACTGGTCGGCGAGATTCAACGCCGCAACGACTCCGACACCCCCACCCTCAGTGCCCGCGAGCGCGAGGTGCTCGGTCACATCGCCAACGGCCAGACCATCCCGGCCATGGCCAAGGAGATGTTCCTGGCCCCGTCGACCGTCAAGACCCACGTGCAGCGGCTCTACGAGAAGCTCGGTGTCGGCGACCGCGGCGCCGCGGTCGCAGAGGCGATGCGTCGCGGGCTCCTGGAGTAGCGATGGATCGCCTCTCCCGGCGAATCGTCGACTACTTCGCCGCCGAACCCGTCCGCGTCTCGGCGGTGCTCCGCCTGCCGTTGATCGCATTGATGGGCTTTTTGGTGTGGCTGTGGGAGGTCGACAGCTGGCTGCCCGAGGTCTATACGACGATCCTCGGCGTCTATGCCGTTGCCGCGCTGGTGTGGGCGGTGATGGTCTTCCGCGGACCGGTCCCGACGTGGGGCGGCTGGGTTTCCACCGGCGTCGACGTGCTGGCGGTGGTCTCGCTGTGCGTGGTCTCCGGGGGTGCGACCGCGGCGCTGCTGCCGGTGTTCTTCCTGCTGCCACTGTCCGTCGCGTTCGGTGATCGCCCCCTCCTGACCGGCGTTCTTGGGATCGGCACCGCAGCGTGCTACCTCGGGGCCTGGATCGTCTACTCGAAACGCGACGATCATGTCGGGCTGCCCGACGTGGTCTATCTGCAATTCGGTTTCCTGCTGTGGTTGGCGGCCGCCACCACCGCGCTGTGCCTGGTGCTGACCCGACGGGCGGCCCGCGTCGCCGCACTCCTCGAGGTGCGCAAGAGGCTGGTGGCCGAGTCGATGCAGGCCGACGAACGTACCAACCGGGAACTGGCCGAGCACCTCCACGACGGTCCGCTGCAGACACTGCTCGCCGCACGCCTCGAACTCGACGAAGTGCGTGAGCGCATGCCCGACCCCTCGCTGGACATGGTCTACGCGGCACTCAACGACACGGCCGCAGGCCTGCGGTCGACGGTGACGGCGCTGCACCCGCAGGTGCTCGCTCAGCTGGGTCTGACGCCGGGCGTGCGGGAGCTGGTGCGGCAGTACCAGGGTCGCGGCGAGTTCACCGTCGACGCCGAGCTCGAAGACGTCGGCAAGCCCGTGTCACAACCCCTGCTGTACCGGGCGGCGCGCGAGCTGCTCGCCAACATCAACAAGCACGCGGGCGCCAGCGCGGTGACCATCCGGATGTTCCGCACGGGTGATCGCGTGGTGCTCACCGTCGCCGACGACGGCGCGGGTTTCGAGCCGTCGATCGTCGATCAGCGCGTCGCCGAGGGACACATCGGACTGGCGTCGTTGCAGGCGAGGTTCGATTCGATGGGCGGCGCGATGGCGATCGACTCGACTCTCGGCCGGGGCACGGTGGTCACGGTGACGTCGCCGCCCGAGTAGGCCCTTGGGCCCGATCTACTCGGCGCCGAGGTTGAACCGGTTGTGCTGGCGGTGCCAGCGGGCGCCCGGCTGGACCAGCACGGGCGGCGTGGCCCTGATGGTGGGGGCGTAGAAGTTGCCGGAGTCGTTGGACGAGATCGAAGGGGCCGCGCTGGCCGCACCTGCGGTGCCGAGGAGCGCGCCACCGGCGATGCCGGCGGCGAGGAGGGGAAGCGCGAGGTAGTGGGCGAGCGTGCGGGCGGTCGTGTTGGTCATGACTCAACTGTGTCGCGGCGCGGCGGCGATGTCTGTCGGGTGACCGGAGGGTGGCCAGGCGGAACCGCGTGTCCACCGAACGGGGGACGACGGCTCACGCGTCGGCGTTTCTGCGGGGAAGCTGATCGATGAATCGCTCGCGCACCTCAGGGGACGGGATGGGGCAGGAGTCGAGTCGCCCGAACACCCGGTACCGGACCGCAGCGAAGCGATCGTAGAGCCAGTCGCGCGCGGGTGTCGGCACCAGCGCAGCCACGCGCAGCGCCTGCCAGGGCCAGCCGAGGTAGTCGACGACCCGCAACGCCGCATCGGACCGAACCAAGACTCGCTCGTCGAGCTCACCCGGTTGGTCGACGAAGACCACCGAGTCGACGCCGGTCAATTGCGGATGCCGTGCGACGACCTGTCGCGCCAGTGGGCTGTCGAGAGCGGCGAACCGCAATTCCCGGTGCCGGTCGACGCGGAGGATGAACTGCACGGCACCGTGACAGAAACCGCACACGCCGTCATACAAGAGAACCGGAGAACCCGAGGCCGACATCATCGTCGCGGTGGGTACCCGCAGGTTCGGTTTACAAACGGCAGCCGTGATGGTTTACCTGCTCCGACGCGGGTAGTAATCGGTAATGACCGACGAGCACGACGATCCACTGGCCACTCATCGCGACATCGCGGCCTCCAGGAGCCGGGTCTGGGAGGTGCTAGCTGACGGGTGGACGTATTCGCAATGGGTGGTCGGCAACAGCAGGATGCGCGACGTCGACCCGACCTGGCCGGCTGCGGGCTCCAAGATCCACCACTCGATCGGGGTGTGGCCCGTCGTCATCAACGACGTCACCATCTCCGAGGAGTGCGTTCCGGAACACCGGTTGGTCTTGCTGGCCAAGTCCGGGCCCCTCGGAGCAGCTCGAATCACGCTGACGCTGCGGGACATCGAAGGCGGTTGTCAGGTCGCGATGTCGGAAGTTCCCGTCAGCGGGCCCGCGGCATGGGTGCCGGACAAGCTCGCGCTGCTGGCCATCAAACCGCGTAACAAGGAGTGCCTGTGGCGATTGGCGTCATTGGCACAGGGCCGCGAGCGGACGACCGGAGGTAGCGGGTGATCCTGCCGGTGTCATCGAAGCTTGCACCGGCTGTTGCCGCCACGACGGATCTGCCCCATCAACTCGACGAACTCCAGATGCGGTTCGACGAGGGTCCCTGCAGGCAGGCCACCCTCGCACTGAACCTCTTCCGATTCCAGCCCGTCGTCTGGGACTCCGATGCCGATGCTCAGGCATCTGTCCCAGGAATCCAACACCAAACTGACCGACATCGCCCAGCAGGTGATCGACACCCGTGATGGCTGACCCAGCGGAGGGGCTGCCACTGCGCGCGTCCCGCGCGGATGGCGGAAACACGGTTCGTCGAGCGGTGTTTGTCGACCCGCCCGTCGGGTAGGTGGACGCCATGACGGAAACACGGCTGGCGCAGGTCAGCGGCAGTCGACTGATCTCGGTGCCGCTGGGACGCTGAGGGGGCACGAGGAGAGTTCGATGACCCAACGTCGAGACGTCGTCGTGGTGGGCTCGGGACCGAATGGCATGGCGGCCGCGATCGTCTGTGCAGCCGCGGGTCTATCGGTGGAGGTGATCGAAGGTCAGCCGGTGCCCGGTGGTGGCTGCCGGACGGTCGAGCTCGGGCTGGACACCGGCGAGTACTTGCGGCACGACCTGTGCTCGGCGGTGCATCCCATGGCCGTGGCCTCACCGTTCTTCCGCTCCATCGGCCTGACCGAACGCGTCGAGTTCGGTCAACCTGACATCGCCTACGCGCACCCGCTCGATGGAGGCCGGGCCGGCGTCGCCTATCGGGACCTGCAGCGCACGGTCGACGAACTTGGTGGCGCTGGCGCAGCGGACGGCCGCCTGTACAGGCGGGTGATGAAGCCGC
>JAOPWT010000095.1 GCA_025965555.1 Mycobacterium sp. | reverse complement strand
TCCACGTCAGCGTCGCGTTCAGAGCACCGATGGTCCCCTTGGAGTCCGACGAGCCCTGCAACCGGACATCCGAAACGGACACGTCGGCCTGCATTCCCTTGGCGTCCTGGACCTGATTCCCTGCGGTGGACACCGAGATGTTCGTGTAGTGGCCAGTGACGTGCTGCCACAGGAAGGGCGGATTGACGCCGAAGGAGACCGTCGCCCCGTCCTTGACGACGCACTCGGCGACATCGACCAGAATGCCGTCCACACGGTGTCGCGCGTAAAGCTCGGCTCCGGCAAGCCCCCCGGCGATGACCGCCAGGACGATGATCGCGACGAGGGAAAGGGACAGCGGGTCGCGCAGCCAGGAGCGACGCCTCTCCCCCGCCGGCGGGGGCGGGTCCTGATCGCTGCGCGGCGGCGGACCAAGCGGAGGCGGACCGATCTGCGGCGGCGGACCGACGGGCCGGGGCGGCAGCTGAATTCGCTCGGTGGCAACCGCGTCACTGGGATGGCGGAGCCGTTCGGTGGGCACCGCGTCGTTCGGCCGCTGCCGCGAGCGGAACTGCTGTGTCGGCGGCTCCTGTCGCGGGGGGCCTGGCGGGCGCGGCGGGCCTGGCGGTTGCGGGGGGCGTGGTAGCCGTCGTGTCGGAGGCTCCGGGCGAACCGGGTCACCGCGCTCACCCGGTCGGTGCGGGCCCTGCGGCGGTGTGCTCACGCCACCGATTCTGCCTCAACGGCGCAATGCCATGGCTCGTGTTAGCCAGGCCGCTCCAGCGAGATCACGCTGATGTCGGGTGGCGCACCGATCCGCACCGGCGGACCCCAGAAGCCGGCACCGCGCGAGACGTACAACTGGGTGTCGTCGACAGTGGACAATCCGGCGAGCGACGGTTGCACCGCACGGACGGCGTAGTGGAAGGGCCACATCTGGCCGCCGTGGGTGTGCCCGGACAATTGCAGGTCCACCTCGTGAGCGGCGGCTTGAGTCACCTGCACCGGCTGATGAGCCAGCAGGACCGTCGGCCGCGAGAGGTCCCGCCCTGCCAGGGCGCGGTCGAAGTCAGGTGGATCCGATCTCGACGCGCCCGCGACGTCGTTGACCCCGGCGAGGTCGAATGCCGCGGCGCCGCGGCGAATCACGGTGTTCTCGTTGCGCAGCGGCCGTACGCCGAGCCGCTCGAGCTCGCGTAGCCAGGATAGCGGATCGTCGACGAAGTACTCGTGGTTGCCGGTGACGAAGAACGAACCCTCCCGGGAGTGCAAGTCGCGCAACGGTTCTGCGGCCGGTCCGAGTTCCGCGACGGTTCCGTCCACCAGGTCGCCCACGATCGCCACGAGGTCCGGGGTGGTCTCGTTGATCATCCGGACGATCCGCTCGGTGTGTGCCCGGCCTGCGAGCGGGCCGAGGTGGATGTCCGACACCACGGCAATTCGGAAGCCGCGCAACGCCGGGTCGAGCTTGCGCAAGCGCACCGGCACGTGCAGCACGTTGGGCGGCCCAAGCGCATTGGCGGTGCCGACTCCGACCAGTCCGACCGACGCTGCTCCTGCCGCAACGGCACTGGCCCTCGCGAGGAACATCCGCCGGTTCACGGACGTGGGCGCGACGGGTCCGACGTCGGGCGTCGGGTCGTCGGTGTCGGTCGCGACCTTCGATGTCGGCCTCGTCCAGCGTCTCAGCGCCAGTCGGACCGGCTCGAGCACGAGCAGCGTCAAGAACAGGTAGGCGATCAGGGCGAACCAGAGGAACCCCGGCCAGGCGAACCACGCCGACCTGGTCTCCCCGACGATCTCCGGGAGGGCCAACGCCGCGATCAGGAGCGCGGCGAGCGCGGCGAGCACACCTGAGAGGGCCCAGCGGATACGACCGGGGCGAGTCGTGTCCTTGACCAACCGCTTCCACACGTACAGATGCATCAGGCCAAGGACTGCGCTCAAGACGACGATGAACATAGGGAGGCAGAACTCGTCGGCTCAGCGGACCCGCACGCTCAGACACGTGACGCAGCCTTCGCGCTTCTCGTACTCCGACACGTCCACGGGTTCCACTCGGTAGCCGCGGTCGGCCAGCACCGCCGCCGTCATGGGCGCCGCCGAGCTCATCAGCAGCAGATCGTCATCGAGGATGACCACGTGCGAGCCGGGCTCCTCGGGTACGGCGAGGAATGACGGGAACAGGCCAGGGTCGTCGACGACGGGCTCATACCCGATGATGGTGCCGTCGGGCAGCGCCGTGATCGCGCTCTTTAGATGCAACGCCTTCGTCACCGGCACTCCCGTGACGGTGTATCCACGTGGAGCGAGGATCCGCGCCAGCTGTTCGATCGCCGCCGCGTCGGTGGTGCCGCTGAGGCCGACGTACACCTGCGAACCCACCTTGAGTACGTCCCCGCCATCCAGATTCCCCTCGGTGATCGCCGTCGTCGCCAGCCCAAGCTCATCGATCTTTTGTTGCACTGCAATGATTTCCGGGTTGCGGGCGGGCTGACGCGGAGAGGTGATGATCGCGAGATCGCCGAACATCACCACGGTGTCCTCGACGAAGACGCAGTCCGGCATCGCGTCGTCGCCGTCGATGACCACGGTGGGCCAGCCGTTACGGCACAGCGCTGAGACGTAGCCGTGCCATTGCCGCTTGGCCAGCTCGACATCCAGTGGCCGTCGTCCGATGAACGTCACGATGCCGTCCGCCAAGGTCTCTGCTGGCCGACGGACCAGTGCGTACGGACGATCAGGCATCCCGTCATCGTCCATACCCGAAACCGGGCGCGTCAACTTTCCAGATGAGCAGCGAGTTGATCGGCGGTGACGGTCCATCCGTGCTGGTGATCGTCGAGGCCCTCCAGCGGAAGTAGCGAGTGCTCGATCGACATCAGTGTCTGGTCATCACCTATCGGCTCGAAGGCGACGTTGACGATGCTGACGGTCGTCGGGTCCTGCCAGCCCGAGTGGCTCCAGGTGAAGCGAAGGAGGTGCGGGCGATCGACGGCCAGGAAGTGTCCGATGATGAGAGTGAGTTGGCCCGAACTGTCGACGTCGAAGCGCACCTTGCCGCCGACGCGGGGCTCGATCTCAATGGAGACGCATCGCGCTGGGCGCGGACACATCCAGTCCGCCAACGACTCAGGGTCGAGCCACGCATCGAATACCACGTCTGGTGTCGCAGGCATGACGCGCTGTACGCGCGCGGTCGCCGCATCGCTCATCGGGCACCACGCTTGCGCCGCAGTCGCGCCGACAGTGCGTCCGCGCGCGTCGACCAGAAGTCCGTCTGCTCACTGATCCACTGCTGAGCCGAGGTCAGGCCCTCCGGCTGGAGCGAGAACCAGTGTTCCCGACCGCGCACCTCGCGACGCACCAGTCCGGCCGATTCCAAGACGCCGACGTGGCGCGATACGCCTGCGAATGTCATCGGCAGCGGAGCGGCCAAATCGGTCAGCCGGGCGTCGCCGTGGCGCAGGGCCTCCAAGAGGGAGCGGCGCGTCGGATCGGCGAGTGCGGAGTACGTGCGATCGAGCAACTGATCTTCAACCACTCTGTTGACTATACCCGGCATTCCATGGTGTGCTGACGGAACAGAACATTCAACCAATTAGTTGAACGATGATCACTAGCGGCCAGAAAGTCGTTGCCGCACAGATCAAAGGAGAATGTCGTGAAAGCACCTCGGATCGTGTCGGCGCAGGAGTGGGAGTCCGCACACCAGGCGATGCTGGTGAAGGAGAAGGAGTTCACCCGGGCGGGTGACGCGCTCGCGGCCGACCGCAGGCGGATGCCATGGATGGCAGTGAGCGACCAGTACGTCTTCGACGGGCCCGACGGCAGGGCGAGCCTGCACGATCTCTTCGCCGGCCGTCGCCAACTGCTCGTCTACCGCGCGTTCGTCGATCCCGGCGTGCACGGTTGGCCCGACCACGGCTGCGTCGGTTGCTCACTGATGGCCGACCACATCGGCAACCTGGCACATCTCAACGCCCGAGACACCACGCTCGCATACGCATCCCGCGGGTCGCAGGCCGACATCACCCGAATCAAGGCGCGGATGGGCTGGGACATCCCCTGGTACACCATGATTCCCGAGGCCGACCGCGTCTTCGACGTCGACTTCGGTGTCGATGACTGGCACGGCACCAACGCCTTCATCCGCGACGACGACGGCCGGGTGTTCCGCACCTACTTCATCAACAACCGCGGAGACGAGGCTTTCGTCAACACCTGGAGATTCCTGGACATGACCGCGCTCGGGCGTCAGGAGCGATGGGAGAACTCTCCCGACGGGTACCCGCAGACCCCGCCGTATGAATGGTGGTGCTGGCACGACGAATACGGTCGACGCGAGCCATCGCGGTGGTTCGGCGAACCCGATCCCGATGACCCCAATGACCAACGGCCGTCACGCCAGGACGGATGTCCGTCATGTCGCTAGCCGATCCCCGATTGATCGCCCGCCAGTATCAGGAGACGCGAGAACGGCTCGTCGATGTCCGCGCCAATCCCCGACACCGACTGGGATGCAAGGGTTCCCGCGCGTCCCGAGTGGTGCGTCCGTGACGTGGTGGCGCACCTGACCGCCGAGCGCGGACCAGACCGCCAGGTTCAGCGGGCATGACCACACCGGCATCGTCTCGGCGTGGACGGCGGCGTCCGAGCGCATCGACCGCATGGCCGAAGCTTCCGGGGTGGCTCCCCCACTCGGGGACGTCGCCTGCCACGGGCCGTCGCAGTCGCGCTCAGCTGCGGGCAAGGGACTGGTCGGACGATCCGAGTCCGGTGCTCGATCACCTGTACCTGTTCGGGCCTACCGACGTCGATATCGTCGAATAACGCTGCGGTACAGACACCGCCGGGCGACGGACGCTCCACCGTCCAGTGGTCCCGCCTCGAAGCTGCCCGCTCAGACGATTTCACTGGCCGCTCCTGACGGGAGAAGATCGGACGGTGACCGAATCACGTCCGACGATCCCAGCCCTGCTCGAGCGCAGCGTGCGCGAGTTCGGCCAGCACACCTACGTAATCACGCCCACCGAGCGGCTCACCTACGAGGACGCCGACCGACGCTCGGCACTCATTGCGCGAGGGCTGCTTCGCAGAGGTGTCGGAAAGGGCGCCCGCGTCGGGTTGTTCTTCACCAACGGTGTGGATTGGATCGTGTGGTGGCTCGCCGCGTCGAGGATCGGTGCGCTGGTGGTACCCCTGAGCACGCTGTACACCCCCGCCGAAATTGCCAAGGTGCTCCGGCTGTCCGACATCGGACTTCTCGTCGCCCCCCATCGGGTGCTCGACATCGACGTCGCCGAACGGTTCGAGGCGGCGCTGCCCGAACTGTCCAGCCAGCCCGATGACCGAATCGCCCTGAGCGCTGCGCCCTACCTTCGTTCCGTCGTGATGGTCGGCGCTGCTGCACCCCGATGGGCGACGCGCTGGCACGACGAGGCGGAGTCTGGCGTGCCGAGGGAGGTCCTGGCCGCCGTCGAGGCCGAGGTCTCCCCCGCCGACGTGGCCGTCATCGTCCACACCTCGGGCTCGACCGCCGACCCGAAGGGCGTCGTGCACACCCACGGCACCCTGGTTCGGCAGACGTCGACGTGGCCGATGGCCATCCGGGCGGTCACGGGCGTCGAGGGTCCGGCCCGGATTCTGTGCGCGATGCCCTTCTTCTGGATCGGTGGACTGCTCGCCACGACGGGGGCCCTGCACGAGCCCGTCACCCTGCTCGTCCAGTCTCGACTGGACGCCGGAACGGCGCTGGATCTGGTGGAGCGCGAGTTGGCGACCGGCATCGTGGGCTGGCCGACCTTCACGCAACGGTTGCGCGACCACCCGACCTTCGCGGGCCGTGACCTGACCAGTGCCCCCATGCTGCGCGAAGGACCGCTGGACATCGCGATGACCGACGTTCCCGACGGATTCCCCGTGCACCGCACCATGTCCGAAACCGCAGGCGGCTTCGCGTTCACCGACATCGCCATCGTGGGTGAGGACGGCGCGCCCGTGCGGGACGGGGTCACCGGTGAACTACTCATCCGCGGAGTGGGGGTCATGGCGGGTTACAACAAGCGGGAGCGCGGCGACACCTTCGACGAGAACGGTTGGTACCACACCGGAGATCAGGTCTACCGCAAGCAGGGTGACGCCCGGCTGTTCTACGTGGGACGGACCACCGATCTCATCAAGTCGGCGGGAGCGAACGTCTCACCTCTCGAGGTCGAGGCCGTCATCGGAGAGTTCGCCGGGGTGGCGCAGTGCGTCGTCGTCGGGGTCGACGAGGCCACCAGGGGCGAGGAGGTCTGCGCCATCGTGGTGCCGACCGCCGCCGAGGTCGACTTGGGAATGCTTGCCGAACGTGCGCGCGAACAACTGTCCGCCTACAAGGTTCCGACGCGATGGGCGGTGGTCACGATCGATCAGATTCCGACACTGCCAAGCGGAAAGTTCAACCGGAAGGCGCTTCGCGCGCTCGTCGACGATGGCGTGGTGCGGAGCCGTCGCATTGGCGATGTCGAGGCGGGTGACCGGCCGGAAGCCCCGCGAGAGGCCCCGCCGGGTTAAGCTGAGTCGGGTCGGACGAGTCGTTTGGAGCGAAATGATCAACGTGAAGCGCGGGATTCTGGTCTTCGGCTGTGCCGCCGCGTTCGCTGCGGCGCCATTGGTCGCCGCTTCGCCCGCCGCTGCCAAGGACTGCCCCTACGGCACGGTGCCGACCAAGTTCGACGGCGTGTGCGTCCAGGGCCAGGCGGGCGGTTTCGGTGCTCCTGGCGTCGTCGTGCCGCCGCAGGCGTCCGCGCCGGGCGCGGTCGTGGATCCGAACTTCAACGGGTACGGCTCGGTGAACGGCATCCCGTGCACGCCCCAGAACTACGGCAAGTGCATCGCCCTTCAGCAAAGTCAGGGCTGATTCACTCAGCTGATGCGCCGACCGCCTCACCGACACCGTTGAGCAGGTCATTGTCGTCGAACGCACCTCGGTACGCGGCAGCCGGATGAGTGCCGGGCAGCCGGTCGCCACGCCCGAACAGCTTGTGCCGTAACGTCCCCGACTTCTCGGTCGAGATGAGCCCGCGCTCGCGCAGCGTCGGAAACAGCCGATCGGCCACCTCCCGGAACGATCCGGGGACAGTCGCGTGATACACGTTGATGCCGTCGACTCCGGCCTCCCGCCACTCCTCCAACCGATCGGCGATCTCCTTGGGGGTGCCGACGACGCGGTTCGCGCCCTCCATCACCCACGCCATGTCACGGATCGTCGGTTCGTCGTTGCCAGATACCTCGGCCGCCCAGCGGATGAAGCTCTTCACGCCGATGAACTCGCCGAGTTGGCTGATCGGGGTGTCCAGCGGCAAGCTGCCGGCATCGATGCCCGCGTCGCCGAGTGCATGCAGTGCGATGCCCTCCAGATCGAGGTACCGCTTGAGTTCGTCATTGCGCCGCACCGCCTCGGCGTGGGTGTCACCGATGACGAACGACAGCCCCTGCGCGAAGGTGATGTCGTCCGGACTGCGACCATGTTCGGCGGCCAGCGCACGGGTCTCGGTGGTCAGCTGGTACGCGTCCGTCGGGCTGGGGCTGCTGATGTAGACACCCTCCGCGTTGCGGGCCGAGAAGAGTTGGCCCGCAGGCGAAGACCCAGCCTGGAAGAGCACGGGTGAACGCTGTAGTGATGGGGCCACGAAGTGCGGTCCCTCGACCGAATAGCGGTTGCCGGCATGGTTGATCTTGTGGATCTTGGACGGGTCCGCGTGGATTCCGCGTTCCTTGTCCTGCACCAGCCCGTCGTCGTCCCACGAGCCCTCCCACAGCTTGTAGGCGACGTCGACGTACTCGTAGGCCCACTCGTAGCGCTCGTCGTGATTCAGCGTGCCTTCGTGGCCGAAACTGCGAAACACGTTGGCGTTGAAGCTCGTCACGATGTTCCACCCGAGCCGGCCCTCGGTGTAGTGATCGAGAGAGGACATCCGCCTTGCGAAGTTGAACGGGTGGTCCTGCACGATCGAACTGGTGAACACGATGCCCAGGTTCTCGGTCGCCGCTGCCAGTGCCGAGGCCAGCACCGAAGGGTCGTTCACCGGGATTTGAATGCCACCTTCAACGGCCTTGCGCCAGTTGCCGTTCCACGGTGCCCGCAACCCGAAGACGTCGGCGAAGAAGATCAGGTCGTACCCGGCCTTGTCGACTTCGGCTGCCACCGAGGTCCACTGCCGCAGGGAGTTGAACCTGTGGTTCTCCGCCTCGGGCGCCCGCCACAGTCCGTGCAGCACATGGGACGCCGTGTTCATCACGAACGCGCTGTAGTACAGCGGGCGCTTGGTCATGCGATCGGGCCGAGTGTATTCCGAATTAG
>JAOPWT010000045.1 GCA_025965555.1 Mycobacterium sp. | reverse complement strand
GATCGTGATGGGCTCGCTGTCCGAACGCGGGACCATCGAACCGTCCAAGGCCACCGTCGTATTCTGGGGCGCCGCAACCGGTGCCGTGGCGGCGGTCATGTTGCTCGTCGGCGGCGACGATGCCCTGACCGGGCTGCAGACGTTGACCATCCTGGCGGCGCTGCCGTTCGTGCTGGTGATGGTGGGGCTCGCCGTCGCCCTAATGAAGGATCTGCGCAAGGACCCGATGATGATCCGGCAGCGGTACGCCGCCGAGGCGGTCGACGACGCGGTGATCGCCGGTGTCGTCGAGCATGGAGACGACTTCGTCATCGCCATCGAGAAGGATCCCGACGCGCCCGCCTGACGTGGTCCGACGAGTTGGCTCATCGACGCCGGCCAGGCGCCACGGCGCCGACCGCAGGTAACCTCGGCGGTAATTCCACGACCCGGATTGAGGCACTCCGCCATGTCAGATACACCGGCAGTCGTGGTGGAAACCACCTCGCGTCACCCAGGGCGCAGGTGGCTCCGCCTCGTCGTCGTCTTCGTGATCATGCTGCTTCTGTTTGGCGTGCCCTGGTGGACGCTGCTGTCAGCGGGCACCGCATGGCCGACCGCGGTCGTGGTCGTCGGCACCGTCGCGTTCGTAGCGGCCTTCGTCGGGCTTCCGACCATGATGATGCTCGGTCACGGCAGGCGACATCTGGACTGGGCGGCCGTCGTCGGTGACGCGCTGCTTGGCGCGGCCTGGGTGCTCTTCGTCTGGTCGATCCTGGCTCAGCTGCTGAGGTTGGCGCTGCTCCTGGTCGGCATCGAGGATCCGGCGCGGTCGCGGGCAGTGGCGGTCACGGTCGTCGTGGTGTTGCTGGTGCTGGTGTGGGGATACGCCGAGGCGATGCGCCTTCCGCGCACCAAGCGCGTCGACGTCGTCGTCCCCAGGCTCGGCGCAGGCCTGGACGGGCTGCGCGTGGCGATCATCACCGACACCCACTACGGGCCGATCAACCGGACCCGGTGGTCGGCTCTGGTGGCGGACCGCGTCAACGAGATCGATGCCGATGTCGTGTGCCACGTCGGGGACATCGCCGACGGCACCGTGGACGTGCGGGAGGAGCAGGCCCGGCCGTTAGCCGCGGCGCGCGCGAGACTGGCCCGCGTCTACGTCACCGGCAACCACGAGTACTTCAGTGAGGCCCAAGGCTGGCTCGACTACATGCAGGGCATCGGCTGGGATGCGTTGCACAACAGACACATCGTCGTCGAGCGGGGTGGTGACGGGTTGATCGTCGCCGGCGTGGACGACGCGACGGCCAGGGCGTCGGGCACCGCCGGGCACGGCGCCGATCTGGAGGCAGCGCTCGACGGCGCGGACCCGACGCTTCCGGTGCTGCTGCTCGCACACCAACCGAAACAGGTTCCCCAGGCGGTCAAGGCGGGAGTGGATCTCCAGATCTCCGGGCACACGCACGGCGGACAGATCTGGCCGTTCAACTTCCTCGTCAGGCTCGATCAGCCAGTGGTGCATGGATTGAGCCGCCACGGCGAGCGGACGCAGCTCTACACGAGTCGTGGCACGGGGTTCTGGGGTCCACCCTTCCGAGTGTTCGCACCGAGCGAGATCACGGTGCTGACGCTGCGTCGCGCGTGACGGCACGTTGAGGTCGCGGCGCCGCAGCGTTCCCGTCGGGACGTTCGACGCGGCCTCGAAGCGGTGGACCAACGTCGACGCCGCCGCCGAGGTGTCACGCGATGAGCTCACCCTGGCCACATTCAACATCTGGTTCAGCGACTTCCACGCCGAGGAGCGCTACCGCGCGATCGCCGACCTGCTGTCCCGAAACATGCCGGACGTCATGGTGTTTCAGGAGGTCACCCCGGCGGCGCTGGCCATCTTCCTCGCCCAGCCCTGGGTCCGGGTGCGTTACCGTCGGGCCGAGGTCACCGGTGACGACGTAGGCAGCTACGGCATGCTGATGTTGTCCCGCCTGCCGATTCGCAACGTCACCTACACCCGACTGCCGACGAACCTCGCGCGCGGCTTCCTCATGGCCGAACTCGACACCGGCGGCAGCACGCTGACCGTCGTCGCGGCGCATCTCGAGAGCGGAAAGTCAGCGTCACGGTTGCGCGCCCGACAGCTGCGGCGGATCTTCGGCGCTCTTCGGCGAACCGAAAACGCGGTCATTCTCGGCGATTTCAACATGCGTGACACCGAGAACGGCCGCATCGCCGAGCCCTACCGCGACCTCTGGCCGGTCCTGCGACCGCGCGACGACGGCTTCACCGAGGACACCACCATCAATCTGATGCGGCTGGACAGCAAGAACAAGCATCGCCACGTCCGCTTCGACCGAGCGCTTCTGAAGGGCGACGGGTGGGCCGCGACGGGCATCGACCTGCTCGGGACCGAGCCGATCTCGAGTGCACTACCGCGGGTGTTTCCGTCCGACCACTTCGGCGTGCAGTGCCGCTTGGAGCGCAACCCCGCCAGCGTGGAAGGCGTTCGCCACCAATGGCATTGGCCAGCCTGGCGACGCTGATCGTCAGAGACTCAGCCGGCGATACCGTTGCAGGCGACGCATGCTCACCGCGGACACGGTGCCGTCGTGCGGGCGCAATGCGGCGTCCACCCGGACGCGGACGTCGTCGACGCCGAAGTGCGTACCGATCGCGACCAGACAGTTGGTGTGGGTGTTCGGTGGCGCCGTCGCGACGTGAACCGAGGATCCGACCACGTTGACGACATAGCGGCGTATCCGCTCGCGGGAGCGGACGGCCACGGTGCCCTTGAGCCGGTACACGCCCGCGGGTGGTTCTTCGAGGAGATCGAGCAGCACACCGGGATCGACGCAGCCGTCGCTGGTCGCCGTGACGGAGGCGGCGTGCACGTGATCGTGGTGATCGGCGTGCGCGTCGATGAGCAGCTCGCGGATCGACAGCTGGCCGGTGCCGTCGTCGGAGTCGGACACGTCGTACAACAGGGCGGGGTCGATCCTCGCGCCGATCGCACCGACCACGTGGGCCTGCGGATTGCGCTCCCGGATCCTCGCGTCGATGCGCGCCAACTCGGCGGCCCGGCGGTCTTCGGGGATCTGATCGAGTTTGTTGACCACGATGAGGGACGCCGCGCCGTATCGTGCCAGCGGCACGCCGCCGCGGTCGACGACGTCGAAGTGCGTGGCCGCATCGATCACGTCGACGACGCCACCTGGCCGCACCCGCTCGACCCCGCTGAAGCGGATCAGCCGCGCCACCGCAACGGGATCGGCCAGCCCGCTCGCCTCGACGACGATCGCGTCAAGGGCCAGGCGAGGATCGGTGAGTTTCTCCAACGCCTCGTCGAGGCCGTTCTCGTCGTCCAGACAGCAGACGCAACCGCCCGCGATCGAGACGGGCTCGTCGACCTGGCCCGTCACCAGAGCCGCGTCGACGTTGATGTCACCGAAGTCATTGATGACGACGCCAATCCGGGCGCCTGGCGCGCGGAGGACGTGGTTGAGCAGGCTCGTCTTACCTGCGCCGAGGTAGCCGGTCAACGCGATGACGGGGATGGCTCGCACCCGAGGAGTGTAGGTCTGTCGGCTCAGTACGCTCGACCGGGTGACG
The DNA here is from genome assembly GCA_025965555.1 of Mycobacterium sp. GTDB lineage: Bacteria > Actinomycetota > Actinomycetes > Mycobacteriales > Mycobacteriaceae > Mycobacterium. The sequence goes on along the minus strand of JAOPWT010000045.1, from coordinate 3,874 downwards.
GAGGAGCCGTCGCCGCCGCGCGCATCGCAACGGGGTGGCCCGTCTTGCTGCCGACCTCGACCCTGATCTACTTGGCGGCGTGACCGACCAGTCGGAAGGAACGATCCATGGGTGACGCAGACGCCGCTTCGATCCGCGCGAAACGAGGCGACTGGATGAGCGAGCATCTCGACATGTACCTCAGCTCGGGCGGCACCCGGGGACACATCGTGGACGTCAGCTCGGTTGGTGGTCACGCACTGACGACGCACTGCCTGATCAAGGTCGTCGGCCGCAAGTCCGGTAAGACCTACGTCAGGCCGCTGATCTACGGCAACGTCGGCGGTGAGGTCGTGATCGTGGCGTCCAAGGGCGGTGCCGACACCGATCCTCAGTGGTACCTGAACATCCGGGAGAGCGAGACCATCGGTGTCCAGATCGCCACCCAGGCGTTCGAGGCCACGTGGCGCGAACCCGAGTACGAGGAGCGACACCAGGTGTGGGCGTACATGACCCATCTGTTCCCGCCGTACCTGGGCTACCAGTCCTCGACGACGCGTCACATCCCGGTGGTGATGTTGAGGCCCGGGCGCTCCATCGACGTCTTCACCCCGTAGCCCACCGCGATTTGTGTGCACTTACCCGCGCTCACCGCGGGTTTATGCACACAAATCGCAGCGGGTGGCGATGTCGGCGGCGGTGGTGCCGAAGGTCTCCAGGATCCGCACGCCCGAGCCGTCGACGGAGATCTCGAACAGGGCGTGATCGGTGTACACCCGGCTGACGCACCGCAGTCCGGTCAACGGATAGGTGCAGTCGGGAACGAGTTTGGCCGATCCGTCCTTGGCGAACAGGTTCATCATCACGAACACGTTCTTCGCGCCGATCGCCAGATCCATCGCGCCGCCGACCGCGGGGATGGCGTCCGGTGCGCCGGTGTGCCAGTTCGCCAGGTCGCCACGGTGGCTGACCTGGAACGCGCCGAGCACGCAGACGTCGAGGTGGCCGCCGCGCATCATCGCGAAGGAGTCCGCGTGGTGAAAGTAGGACGCGCCAGGGGTTTCCGTCACGGGGATCTTGCCCGCGTTGGTCAGGTCGGCGTCGACGTCGTCGCCGAACGCCTGCCCGCCCATGCCGAGCATGCCGTTCTCGGTGTGCAACACGACCCCAGCGGCGGGGTCGAGGTATTCGGCGACGGTGGTCGGCTGGCCGATGCCCAGGTTCACGTAGGACCCGGCGGGGATGTCCCTGGCGATGATGGCCGCGAGTTCCTTGCGGTCCAACGGCCCGCGGTCGAGGTGTTCGATGGTCTGGCGAGCGGGGGCGTGCAGGGTCACGAGGCCACCTCCGATGGTCGGGCTGCGGACAGGTCGAGGATGCGGTCGACGAAGATGCCCGCGGTGACCACGATCTCGGGGTCGATCTCCCCGGCGGTGACCACGCGGTCGACCTCGGCGATCGTCACGGTGGCCGCGGTCGCCATCACGGGCCCGAAGTTGCGGGCTGTCTTGCGGTACAAGAGATTTCCGGCGGTGTCGCCGAGGTGGGCGCCGATCAGGGCGACGTCACCGCGGATCGGATACTCGAGGACGTAGTCGCGGCCGTCGATGGTGCGGGTCTCCTTGCCCTCGGCGAGCGGCGTGCCGACTCCGGTGGGACAGAAGAACGCGCCGATCCCGGCGCCGGCGGCGCGGATGCGTTCGGCGAGATTGCCCTGCGGCACGACCTCCAGTTGAACCTTGCCCGCTCGATAGAGCCCGTCGAACACGTAGGAGTCGGACTGCCGCGGGAACGAGCAGATCACCTTCTCGACCCGTCCGGCGGCCAGAAGCGCCGCCAGACCGGTGTCGCCGTTGCCCGCGTTGTTGCTGACGATGGTCAAATTCTTTGCGCCCTGGGCGATCAGCGCGTCGATCAGCGTGGTGGGCATACCCGCCATGCCGAAGCCACCGATCAGGATGGTGGCGCCGTCGGCGATGCCTGCGACGGCGTCGGCCGAGTCACCGTGGATCATGGTCCGGCTCATGGGTTCTCCCCGGATTCTGCTTGCTCGTCGAAGTCGGCGAGCACAGTCGAGGCGATGCGGAACGCCGTGTTGGCGTCGGGCACGCCGCAGTAGATGGCGGTCTGCATCAACAGTTCCTTGATCTCGTCGTTGGTCAGCCCGTTGCGACGGGCGGCGCGCAGGTGCATGGCCAGCTCTTCGTGGTGGCCGCGGGCGATCAGCGCGGTCAGCGTGATCATCGAGCGGCTACGCCGGTCGAGGCCCGGCCTGGTCCAGATGGTGCCCCACGCGTACTCGGTGATCATCCGCTGGAAGTCGGCGGTGAGGTCCGTGGTCGCGGCGACGGCGCGGTCGACGTGGGCGTCGCCGAGCACGGCGCGCCGGACGGTCATGCCTGCGTCGTGGACCTCGTCGGTGGTGGCGGGACGACTGGTGGCGATTCCGCAGTGCCCCACGATCAGCTCGGCCACCCGCGCCGGTGCCTCGGCCGGCGCCAGGTGCCCGACGCCTTCAAGGACTTGGAGCCGACCGTCCTTCACACCGGATGCGATGAGCTGCAACGACTCCGGTGGGGTCGGGGTATCGTCTGATCCCGCGATGGCGAGGACCGGCGTGGCGATGTCGGCCAGCCGGTCGGTGACGTCGAACGCGGCCAATGCCTCACAGGTCTGCGCATAGCTTTCCGGGTCGGTGTCGCGCAGGGCGCCAAGCAGTGCGGCGGAGAGCTCGGGTTGGCGAGCGGCGAATCCGGGGCCGAACCAGCGGTCGGCGGCACCGCCGAGGACCGCGGCCGTCCCGCCGTGACGGACGGCGGCGGCACGGTCGTGCCAACCGGCGGGGGTTCCGATCGACGCGCCCGTGCAGAGCACCGTCGCCGTCGAGATCCGATGGGGAGCATCGAGGAGCAACTGAAGGCCGACGCAACCGCCGACGGAATCTCCTGCGTAGTGGAAGGTTTCGGCACCGAGACGGTCGGCGAGGGCGAGTACGCCCGCGGCCACGTCGGCGATGGCGAACGCGTCACCTGCCGGGCTGCGTCCGTGTCCCGGCAGGTCCCACGCGACCACCCGCAGATTGGCGCGAAGAGGTAGGGCCGCTCTGGCCCACAACGTGTCGGCTGACGTTCCGAGCGACGGCCCGAGCAGGAGAAGGGGCGCGTCGGCGGGGCCGCCGAAGTCCGTTCCAACCAGGCGTGGTGCGCTCATGACGCGTCCTTTCGGTATCGGTCCGCACGGTCCAGAGCCGCGTCGACGAGAAGGTTGGCAGCTCCGAAGTATTCCGGATTCGGTTCCCGTCCAACCAGTTCGGCCATCGTCCGCTGCTCGGCGCGCAGGTCGCCGGCAGCGGCCAGATTGGCGGCGGCTCGTGCGGTGTCGACCCGCAGGCCGCTCAGCAGGTCCGAGGTGTGAACGGCCGCGACGACGGTCCGCCTGGCGAGCGTCCGTATCGTCGCCCACTCGGCGTGCCAGGCACCGTCGGCGCGTTCGTCCACGCTTGCCGCCGAGGCCGTGTGAAGGGTGGCTGCCAGCGGGCCCGCGGTCAGGGCCGCGCGACGGATCAGCACCGAGCGGACCGGATTGTTCTTGTGCGGCATGGTCGAAGAGCCTCCGCCGTGTCCCTCGGTGAATTCGCCGATCTCCGAGCGGCTGCCGGTGGCGACGTCGGCGGCGAGGTGGCCCCACGCGTCGCAGAACCCCACCAGCAGGTCGCCGACGCGGGTGATCGGCGCGCGGGTCGTGTGCCAGGGCGGGGCGGGCGCCAACCCCAGCGCGCCTGCCAGCGCGTCGGTCAGGGCGATCGCGCCGTCGACGGAGCCGGCCAGTTCGACGACCGCGGCCAGCGTGCCCACCGCTCCGCCGACCTGGGCGGGCAGCGCAGCCCGCACGTCGG
>JAOPWT010000025.1 GCA_025965555.1 Mycobacterium sp. | reverse complement strand
TGCCGGCGTTGTTGACGACCACGTCGATGCCGCCGAACTCGGCGACCGTGCGGTCCACCAGAATGTCGAGGTCCTCGAGGCTGCCTGCGTGCGCGGGCACACCGATGGCCTGCCCGCCGAGCTCACGAAGGTGTGTGGCCGCCTCGCCGCACGCGTCGGCCTTGCGGCTGGCGACGACGACGTTGGCGCCTGCGACCGCGAAGCCCTCCGCCAACGACAGTCCGATGCCGCGGGTACCTCCCGTCACGATCACGGTGCGGCCGGTCATGTCGAAGAGTGCGTCGAACGTCGTGCGATCCACGCCCGTCAGTAGGACACGTTGCAGTTGGCGGAACCTCAGGCCTCACCGAAGGGGGTGGCCTTCACCACGGGTACCGCAACGGCGGGCGCAACGGTCCCCGAGTACGTGATCGTCGTCGTCTCGCCCGTCGACATCGAACCGCCGGACACGACGGCACTTGGAGCGTCGTCCACGCTGCCTGCGCTCAGACCGATGATTCCCATTGCGATGAGAGCGCTCCCGCCCAAGAGTGCGGCGGTCGTCTTGCGGCGGTTGAAGGCGCTACCCGGTCGAGTCATGTTGATTCTCCGATCGTGGTGCCGTGGCACTCAGGGTTTCCGAAGGATCGTCGGAGTCCTCCGTTGACGCTCAATTAGGCCCGTCATCAGGCACCACGAGGCCACACCCAAGGACATTCACATGAGGTTGACATGGGAACATCAGCATCCAGCCTGGCTAATGACAGTTTGCTGTTTTCACAGGGTCCGTGCGCTTTCGAAAGCGCGGCGGCCTCCCGTCACGGGGTCGTCGAACTCCAGGGTGTGTGCGAGCAGTGCCAGCGGGTGCGAGAAGTCATCCGACGCGACGTCGAGCACGTGAGGGTATAGAGAGTCGTTGAGCAGCGGCAGGCCCAGCGAGGCCATGTGCACACGCAGCTGATGGGTGCGCCCCGTGCGGGGGGTCAGTCGATACAGGCCGTCTGGCGAGACCAGCTCGACCAGCGTCTCGGCGTTCGGTTCACCTGGCTCCTCGTAGGCCTGTAAACGGCTGCGCTCCTTGGTGATTCGGCTGCGCAGTGTGAACGGGAACTCCAACGACGCGTCGACGCCCGCCCGGGCCAGGTACGTCTTGCGCACCTCCCCGCGCGCGAACATCGTCTGATAGACACCGCGCACCTCCCGTCGTGACGTGAACAACAACACCCCCGCCGTCAGCCGGTCCAACCGGTGCGCGGGGCTGAGTTCAGGTAGTTCCAGCGACCGTCGCAATCGCACCAGGGCCGTCTGCGCGACGTGGCCGCCGCGCGGCATCGTGGCCAGGAAGTGCGGCTTGTCGACGACGACGATGTTCTCGTCGCGGTACAACACGGGAATGTCGAACGGGACCCGCACTTCGTCTGGCACGTCACGATAGAGGTACACGTGCGCGTTGGCGGGCAGTACGGTTGCTTCGTCGACCACCGATCCGTCCGCGCAGATGACTTCTCCGGCAAGCACTTTCGCGCCGGCACCGGCCCCGAACCGTTCGGTCAGTTCGTCGAGCACGCGACCACCGCGCAACCGCACCCGCGCGGGCCCCAGCCCGTCACGCACCGGAAGCGGCGCAGGGCGCCTCACGTCAAGGGCACCGGCTCGAGGATCTCGGCGCGCGCCTCGGGGGCCGCCGCACGCAGCGCATCGGCGGACTCGTCGTCGGGCTGGGTCTGTGACAGCACCTCTGCTTCGACACGGGCCAGGTAGGTGGCCACCTCCCGGTCGACGTCCTCGGCGCTCCAGCCGAGCACGGGGGCGACGACTTCGGCGACCTCGCGGGCGCAATCGACTCCGCGGTGCGGATACTCGATCGCGATCCGCATCCGACGGGCCAGGATGTCCTCGAGGTGCAACGCTCCCTCGGCCACCGCGGCGTACCACGCCTCGACCTTCAGATAGACGGGCGCTTCGGTGATGGGCGTCAATAGATCCGGACGGCCCTCGGCCATGCCGAGCACCTCGCCGATCAGCGAGCCGTAGCGGTCCAGCAGGTGCCGCACGCGGTACGGGTGCAGGTTGTAGTGCGCGCCGACGTGTTCAGTCTGATTGATCAGTGCGAAGTATCCGTCGGCGCCCATGAGCGGCACCTTCTCGGTGATCGACGGCGCCACCCTGGTCGGGACGAACACACTCGCGGCGTCGATCGCGTCCTCGCCCATCACGCGGTAGGTGGTGTACTTGCCGCCGGCGATCGCGACCAAACCCGGCGAGGGTGTCGCCACGGCGTGCTCGCGCGAGAGCTTGGACGTCTCTTCGCTCTCCCCAGCGAGCAGCGGCCGGAGTCCGGCGTAGACACCGTCGATGTCATCGTGGTTCAACGGGGTGGCCAGCACGGTGTTGACCGTCCCGAGGATGTAGTCGATGTCGGCCTTGGTGGCCGCGGGGTGCGCCAGGTCGAGGTTCCAGTCGGTGTCGGTGGTGCCGATGATCCAGTGCGTGCCCCACGGGATGACGAAGAGCACCGACTTCTCGGTCCGCAGGATGATCGCCACCTCGCTAACGATGCGGTCGCGGGGCACCACGACGTGGACGCCCTTGGACGCCCGCACGCGAAAACGCCCGCGCTCCTTCGACAGAGCCTGGATCTCGTCGGTCCAGACACCGGTGGCGTTGACGACGACGTGGCCTCGGACGTCGGTGACGGCACCGTCCTCGGAGTCGCGCACGCGCACGCCGGTCACCCGGTCGCCCTCGCGCAACAGCGACACCACCTGCGTCGAGGTCCGCACCACCGCGCCGTAGTGCGCTGCGGTGCGGGCCACGGTCATGGTGTGCCTGGCGTCGTCGACGACGGTGTCGTAATAGCGGATACCGCCGATCAACGAGCTCCGCTTGAGTCCGGGCGCCAGCCGCAACGCCCCTGCCTTGAGCAGGTGCTTCTGTGCGGGAACCGATTTCGCGCCGCCGAGTTGGTCATAGAGGAACATGCCCGCCGCGACGTATGGCCGCTCCCACAATCGCTTGGTCAGCGGGAACAGGAACGGAAGCGGCTTGACGAGGTGGGGCGCCAGCGTCGTCAGGGACAGCTCACGCTCGTGCAGAGCCTCGCGGACGAGGCCGAACTCGAGCTGCTCGAGGTATCGAAGGCCGCCGTGGAACATCTTCGAGGATCGGCTCGAGGTGCCGGACGCGAAGTCGCGGGCCTCGACGAGCGCCACCTTGAGACCGCGCGTCGCGGCATCGAGCGCCGCACCCGCGCCGACCACGCCGCCGCCGATGACGACGACGTCGAACTGCTCGGCGCCGAGGCGGTCCCATGCCTGGGCTCGCCATTCGGGCCCGAGAAGGGTCTGCCCGTTGCCCGGACCGGGGATCGGGACGCTCACGCCAAGGACTCCTCTTGTTACTGGTCGGTAGGCGTACGGCTTCGAGCCTACGTGGCTTTAATCCAAATCGTCGTGAGCCATCAACCGCCGGGCCGCCTCGACCGTCGATCCGGACAGCGACGGGTAGACCGACAACGTCTGCGCGAGGTCCGTCACCGAGATGCGGTTCTGCACCGCCAGCGCGATCGGCAGGATCAGTTCGGAGGCGATGGGTGCGACGACGACCCCACCGATGACGACGCCGGTCGCCGGGCGGCAGAAGATCTTGACGAAGCCGCGGCGCAGCAGCGACATCTTGGCTCGCGCGTTGGTGGTCAGCGGCAGCATGATGGTGCGCGCGGGCACCGTCCCGTTGTCGATGGCGGTCTGCGGCACGCCGACCGCGGCGATCTCGGGGCGGGTGAACACGGCGGCGGCGACCGTGCGCAGCCGGAT
>JAOPWT010000006.1 GCA_025965555.1 Mycobacterium sp. | reverse complement strand
GGTCGCGGATCCGGCGAGTTGGCGGCGGTGGTGGCCCGACCTGCGGCTGGCGGTGGTCGAGGACCGTGGTCCCGCGGGGCAGCGATGGACCGTGACCGGGGCACTCACCGGCACCATGGAGATCTGGCTAGAGGCGTCCTTCGACGGCGTGATCCTGCATTACTTCCTGCACGCCGAACCCTCGGGGGTGGCCGCCTGGGAGTTGGCGAAGATGAACCTCGCCAAGGCCAACCATCAGCGCCGGGTGGCGGGCAAGCACATGGCATTCGAGGTCAAGCAGAAGCTCGAGGGGTCGCGCAAGGTCGGAGTGTCCCGGCTGGCATGAGCGGCCACCGAACCCGTGCGGGTACATTTCTGGGCGAAAGGACGTGAGTCCAGCAGCGCACTAGCGACCCGGGGAAGTGATCACGTGGCGGACAAGACTGCGCAGACGATCTACATCGACGCGGATCCGTCGACGGTGATGGACGTCATCGCCGACATCGGCTCCTATCCGGACTGGGTCGCCGAATACAAGGAAACCGAGGTTCTCGAGACCGACGACGACGGCTATCCGAAGAAGGCCCGGTTGGTGCTCGATGCTGCGGTGCTCAAGGACACCATGGTCCTGGCCTACACCTGGCCTGCCGACCACGCCTCGGTGACGTGGTCGCTGGTCTCCAGCTCTCTGCTCAGAGCGCTCGACGGTGCGTATCTCTTGTCTGCCAAGGGTTCTGGCACCGACGTGACCTACGAGTTGGCGGTCGACCTGGTGATCCCGATGATCGGGCTGCTCAAACGCAAGGCCGAACGCCGGCTCACCGACACCGCACTGAAGGATCTCAAGAAACGAGTCGAGGCTGACTGAGAGCAGCGATCCGGGCGAACCTCCCGCGGCCGGCAACGCCAGGATCAGCCTCTTCGTCGGCAAGGGTGGAGTCGGCAAGTCCACGTTGGCCACGGCCACGGCGGTGCGCGATGCGCGCAACGGCCTGCGCGTGCTCATCGTGTCGACCGACCAGGCCCACTCCACGGGTGACGTGCTGGGTCTCACCGTGGTCCCGACCGGCGAACGGCACCCGACGCGAGTGCTGGCCGATGACGCCGACGCAGGCGGAGGGCTCCTCGATGCCCTCGCCATGGACACCCTCGCGCTGCTGGAACAGCGCTGGCGACAGGTGGCAGGCGTACTCGCCGCGCGCTTTCCGGAGTCGGATCTAGGAGACGTTGCCCCAGAGGAACTTTCGGCCTTGCCTGGGATTCAGGAGGTGCTCGGTCTCGCCGAGGTCGGCGAGTTGGCCGCCTCGGGTCACTGGGACCACGTCGTCGTCGACTGCGCGTCCACGGCGGATGCGATGCGCATGCTCACGCTGCCCGCCACCTTCGGCCTCTACCTCGAACGGGCCTGGCCCCGGCACCGCAGGCTGTCGCTTGGCGCCGAGGACGCCGCATCGGCGGGTGTCGTCGAGGTGCTCGAACGGATCGCCGCAGGCACCCAGCGTCTGGGTGAACTGCTCACGGACTCCTCGCGCGTGGGTGCGCACCTGGTGCTCACCGCCGAACGCGTGGTGGCGGCGGAAGCGGTTCGCACGTTGGGCTCGCTGGCGCTGATGGGAGTGTCGGTCTATGAACTCATCGTGAATCAGATTCTGGTGCAGGACGACTCGTTCGAGTACCGGAACCTGCCCGAGCATCCCGCGTTCGACTGGTACACCGAGCGGATCGCCGAGCAGCGGGTGGTCCTCGACGAACTCGACGCGACCATCGGCGACGTCAAGCTGGTCCTCGTCCCGCACCTCGCGGGGGAGCCGATCGGTCCGAAGGCACTCGCCGATCTGCTCGACAGCGCGAGGCAGCGTGACGGTTCGGCGCCCCCCGGACCGGTGCGGCCGGTGGTCGATCGCGAATCCGGATCCGGACTCGATGCCGTCTACCGGATGCGTCTAGAGTTGCCACAGGTCGATCCGGGCGCGCTGACGCTGGGCCGGGTCGACGACGATCTGATCATCGGCGCCGGAGGCACGCGTCGCCGCGTTCGATTGGCGTCCGTTCTGCGGAGATGCATCGTGGTGGACGCGCAGCTGCGCGGCAACGAACTGACGGTGCGTTTTCGACCTAATCCGGAGGTGTGGCCGGCGTGAGTGGGGCTCACCCAGAGATAGCGCCAGAGTTGCGGCAGTTGGCGCAGTCGATCCTGGACCGACTCGACCCCGCGGTCAGGCTGGCGGCTGCCCGCGCCACCTCGGGGAGCGAGGGCAAGTGCCAGCAGGTGTGGTGCCCGGTGTGCGCCCTGGCGGCGTTGGTGTCCGGCGAGCAGCACCCGTTGCTGACCGTGATCGCCGAGCACAGCGTCGCGCTGCTCGCGGTCGTCCGCGCGATGGCCGATGCCATGGACCAGGGCAGCGGACCGCGCCCCCCCGAGCCACCGACCGATCCCTCCGGGGCGGGCGGTCCGACACCCGACGGCGATCCGCCGCCGGCTGGACCCGGGCGCTATCAGCACATCCCCGTCACCGTCGAGGAGTGAGCGCCAACTGGGTACAGTTGTCGCAGGGCACCGTCCGGGCGCCCGCCGCGGGGAGGCTCGATGTGGTATTGGCTGTTCAAGTACATCTTCATGGGCCCGCTGCTTTCGCTGCTGGGCCGCCCGAAAGTGCAAGGGCTGGAGCATGTTCCGAACTCCGGTGCCGTCATCCTGGCAAGTAACCACCTCGCCGTCGCGGACAGCTTCTATCTGCCACTGGTGGTGAAGCGCAGGATCACCTTCCTGGCCAAGGCGGAGTACTTCACCGGCACCGGCATCAAGGGCTGGTTCCAACGCTGGTTCTACACGGCGGCCGGACAGGTGCCGATCGACCGCACCGACGCCGACTCCGCGAGAGCCGCGCTGACCACCGCAGAGCGCATCGTCGCCCAGGGCAAGTTGCTCGGCATGTATCCCGAGGGCACCCGGTCACCCGACGGCCGTCTCTACAAGGGCAAGACCGGTTTGGCCCGGCTGGCACTGGAGTCCGGAGTGCCCGTCATCCCGGTCGCGATGATCGGCACGGACGTGGTCAATCCGCCAGGGTCGAAGATGTGGAAGTTCGGCCGCGTCGAGGTGCGGTTCGGCAAGCCCATGGACTTCAGCCGGTTCGAGGGTCTGGCAGGCAACCGCTTCATCGAACGTGCCGTCATCGACGAGGTGATGTACGAGCTGATGCGGTTGTCCGATCAGGAGTACGTCGACCTGTATGCCGCGGACGTGAAGGAGGCGGCCGACGGATCGGACGGCAAGCCGGCCGCCCGCATGCCAACCGCTGCCGCGGGTTAATGCGCGGCGTGCGCGGGGGCAGCGTCGAGCGGCGCCCGCCTGCCGTCGCGCTCACGTAGCGTGACGACCCCTGCGACGGCGATCAGGGCGACCGCCCACCACACGTAGGAGCCTCCGAGCAGCTGGCGCCAGAGCGCCGCGGACGTCTCCTTGTGTTCGGTCATCAGGTGAATGGGCGCGAAGTACATCAGCAGTATTCCGACCGCGCTGATCACGCTCATCGCGGCGTTGCGGTAACGGATGCCAAGGACTGCCGTCACCAGGACTGCGGGCAGAGCCCAGACCCAGTGGTGCGACCACGACACGGGCGAGACGACCAACCCGAACATCGCGACACAGATCAACGCGAGGACTGCCTTGTCGCCCGAGCGGAGTTCGGATGATTCGCCCGAGCGCAGCACGCGGCGCACCGCCCACACCGTCAGGCCGAGGACGGCGAAGCAGGCGATCAGCCAGATCACGAATCGCGGCGTCTCGCCGAGGCCGAGGCGGGCCAGCGTGCCCGCGATGTTCTGGTTGGTGAGATAGGTGGCGGTGCCGATCCGGTCGGTGTCGTGCACCGTCTCGGTCCAGTACTCCCACGAGTCGTGCGCGGCCACCACGAAGCCGAGCGCCGTCGCGAGGATCGCGGAGGCCACGCTCGCCAGAAGTGCCCTGGTGTCCCGCCGCAGCAGGAAGTACAGCAGGAAGACCGCGGGCGTGAGCTTGAGCGCGATGGCCAACCCGAGGAGCAGTCCCCGCGGCCACGGTGTCTTGCGCGGCACGCAGTCGGCGATCACCAACGTCATCAGGACGACGTTG
>JAOPWT010000580.1 GCA_025965555.1 Mycobacterium sp. | reverse complement strand
ACGCTGATCATCGAGCCGCCAACCGGTGAGCACTGGCTTTACCTGGAGTGATCGTCGACTCCTAAGCTTAGATCGTGCCCCGGCTGGTTGGTGAGGTCATCTGTAGCGCTCATGGGATGTCGTGCCGCTTCGAGCACTGATCCATTAGGTCGCCGCCGGGTGTCCTTGGCTCGAACGGGTTTCATCCGCACTGAGTGAAGGAGGCCACCTGATGCTGTTCGTCGGAGACGACTGGGCAGAAGACCATCATGACGTTTATCTGATGAGCGAGACTGGCGACAAGTTGGCCGCTCGGCGGCTACCCGAGGGGCTGGCCGGGATCGGACGGTTGCACGAGCTGATCGCCGAGCATGCCCAGGACCCCTTCGAGGTGGTCGTCGGTATCGAGACCGACCGGGGCCTGTGGGTGGATGCCTTGACCGCAGCGGGCTATCAGGTGTTCGCGATCAACCCACTCGCGGCAGCTCGCTACCGCGACCGCCACCACCTCTCCGGAGCCAAGTCCGATCCCTCAGATGCCAAGCTGCTGGCTGATCTGGTGCGCACCGACCGGCACAACCATCGCCCGATCGCCGGCGACAGCGACCAAGCCGAGGCGATCAAGGTGCTGGCCCGGGCGCATCAGAGCCTGATCTGGGCGCGGACCCGCCACACCAACGGCCTGCGCTCGGCGCTACGCGAGTACTACCCCGCCGCACTAGAGGCGTTCGACAACCTGGCCGGCCGGGACGCGCTGGCCGTCCTGGGTCGCGCCCCGACCCCCGTCGATGCCAAGGGGTTGAGCCTGGCCAAGATCCGGTCAGCGCTCAAAGCCGCTGGGCGCCAACGTAACCTGGACACCCGAGCACTGCAGATTCAGGAGCTGTTGCGCACCGAGCAGCTCGCCGCACCCGCCGCGGTCACCGCGGCGTTCGGTGCCAGCACCCGAGCTGCAGTCGGCATCATCGCCGAACTGAACCGCCAAATCAGCGATCTCGAAGCCGAGCTCGGAACGCATTTTGAGGCACACCCGGACGCCGACATCTACCTCTCCCTGCCAGGACTTGGTGTCATCCTCGGCGCCCGGGTGCTCGGTGAATTCGGGGACGACCCGAATCGCTACACCACCGCCAAGTGTCGCAAGAACTACGCCGGAACATCACCCCTGACGATCGCGTCCGGTCGCAAACGCGCCGTGCTGGCCCGCTACGTCCGCAACAAACGCCTCTATGACGCACTCGATCAATGGGCCTTCTGCGCACTGACCACCAGCGCCGGCGCGCGCGCCTTCTACGACCAGCGCCGCACCGCCGGCGACCTGCACCACCAAGCCCTGCGTGCTCTTGGCAATCGCCTGGTCGGCATCCTGCACGGCTGTCTACGCCACCACAGCACCTATGACGAACACAAAGCCTGGGCACACCGACAGCCCGCCGCAGCGGCTTGACAACTTACAAACCTGGGATGTCTAAGCGCGCCACCACTCACCACAGCGCGCGATAGTTCAGCAGCGCGCCGACGACGAACGCTATCCCGATGCCCAGGAACAGGATTCGCACCGTCCTCGGCCCGTAGCGGGTTGTCACCCGAACGATGTTGCGCTGCACTCGCCTGGCTCGAATCGTCCGCTGGGTCGACAGCGCCAACACCAACAGCGACGGCAACAGCGCCACTGCGCAGTACGCGATCACGATCAACGGCCACAGCGCCGGCAGGGGGTTGCGCGCCGACACCATCGTCAGCGTCGTCAGGTAGGGCACGGACGTTGCCGCCTGCCCCAGCCCGATGACGATCCCGACGATCGCGAACAGCCACGGATTGCGTCGGGTCAGGTTCAGCGCCCAGAGGGGCGGCGCAGGCCGTGCCACGCCCGACAAACTCGCGACGGCGATCAACACCAGACCGAGCACCAACTGGCCCCAGTAGCGGATGGTCGGGGTGACGTCGAACTCGACGCGGTCGGTCAGGAAACTGATGCCGAGGACTGTGAGCAGGCCGAACGTCGTGGTCGCGGCGAACACCCCAGCCACGAAGCTCAGCCCGCCGGGAAGCGCCGACCTACGACTCAGCCTGCTGTCGTACACCACCGCCGACGTCACCCCAAGGTTCAGGACGTTCAGCGAGTCGAGGAACGCGAAGCCCAGGAGAGGCAGTAGAAGTCCCAGCATGACGTCACCGAACCTACGGGAGCGGCAGCGGGCGGGCGACGGGAGTAACGGGTGCGCAGCGGGTAACCCCACGACATGCAGACGTTCCTGCCCCATGTAGGCTTCGCCGACTCGGCCGAGGTGCTGGACTCGCGACGCCTCGGCAAGCAACGGGCCGAGACCATCCAGGTGCTGCGGGCGTTGACCGTTGCTGGCTACGGCTGGCGGCATCATCCCGCGGCGGCCATGTGGGCGGGGTATGAGGAGGCGTTGGTGCGCTACGGCCTGGTGGTGTGCGACGAGTGGTGCCGCCGCGGTCACGCGGACACCAGCGCGGCCACTCTGCTCGCCGACCTCCGCTCTGGCACCGGGGTGACCGTCGTCCGCGACCAGGACGTGCTCGCCGAAGCAGGCGAGTTACCTCGATGGCTCGGTGAGCAGGCGTTTCACCTCAGCCACCAGTCCGCCCTGGTCCGCAAGGACCCCACGCACTACCGCCCCTTCTTCCCCGACGTCGCCGACGACCTGCCGTACGTCTGGCCCCCATCGGACCGGGAACGACGTGTGCCGGTGGACGCCGGGGCGTGAATTCGTTGCCCGCGGGTATCCACCACCGTCGACCCGACTTCCGGAAGGACCCATGACGGCAGCACGACCGCAACTCGACCAGCCCGCCTTGGCCGAGGCCCAACACATTATCGGCGCGGTGGCCGGTGCGTTCTCGGCGAAGATCGTCGGGCAGCACCATCTGCGCGAATCCATGTTGATCGGCTTGCTCGCCGGTGGTCACCTTCTCGTCGAGAGCGTTCCCGGTCTCGCCAAGACGACAGCCGCCCGCGTAGTGGCCGAGTCGGTGGGCGGTGCCTTCAAGCGGATTCAGTGCACGCCGGATCTGCTGCCGAGCGACATCATCGGCACCCAGATCTACGAGGCGGCGACCAACTCGTTCGTCACCCGGCTCGGTCCCGTGCACGCCAACATCGTGCTTCTCGACGAGATCAATCGTTCGAGCGCCAAGACGCAGAGCGCGATGCTGGAGGCGATGGAGGAACGGCAGACGACCATCGCGGGTGTCGAGTACCCGATCCCGGACCCGTTCCTCGTGATGGCCACCCAGAACCCCGTCGACCAGGAGGGCACGTACCCGCTGTCGGAGGCGCAGACCGACCGTTTCATGCTCAAGGAGGTCGTGCACTATCCGTCCACCGAGGACGAGGTCGAGGTGATCTCGCGGATGGACGCCGGGCTCTACGACAAGGGCCACCGGATCGCTCCGGTGGTGAGCGTCGAAGACATTCGGCGCGTGCAGCAGCTGGTGGCGTCCGTGCACATGGACCGGGCGCTGATTCAGTACGCCAGCCGCCTGGTAGGCGTCACTCGCGAGCCAGAACTGCATTTGTCACCAGGAACGGCCCGGTTGGTCGAGTACGGCGCCAGCCCCCGCGCCACCATCGCATTCTGCCGCACGGCGCGGGCCCTCGCGGTGCTGCGCGGCCGCACCCACGTCGTGCCGGACGACGTCGCGAACCTCGCACACCGCGTGTTGCGGCACCGTCTGATCCTCGGTTTCGAGGCAGCCAGCGCCCGCGTCACACCGGACGTGGTGATCGACGCGGTCCTGCAGGCGGTACGGGTGCCGTGAGCGCGCGGACGGGCCGATAGTGGGGACGCATCTCGACCGCGCCAAGGCGTACTTCGGTCGCGATACCAATGGTCTTCTCGAGGGCGGCCGTTATGCGCTGGTGCACACCCGCAGCCTGGAGTTCGACGACCTGCGGCCCTACGTCCAGGGCGACGACGTTCGCGACATCGATTGGAAGGCGTCGGCCCGCTCGGGCCAGGTACTGATCAAGCGCTTCGTGACCGAGAAGCACCATAAGATCATGATGGTGGCCGACGCAGGCCGTAACATGACGGCGTCGGCACCATCGGGTGAGGTCAAGCGCGACGTGGCCGCCAACATCATCGGCGCGATGGGGCTGATCACGCTGAGGCGGTCCGACGAGATCGGCATGGTGTTCGGTGACGCTCGCGGATGCGTCGACATCCGACTGCGGCGCGGCGAGACACACGTCGAGCACATGCTGCACCGGTTCCACCACCACGTCAGCACCAAGCCGGCGGCCAGCAATGTTCTGGCGCAATTGGATTGGGTCGCACGGCACCAGCGTCGTCCGCTGTTGATCGTCGTCGTGTCCGACGAACCCGACGTGGACGCGCGACTGGGCGACGTGCTGACCCGGTTGACAGCGAGGCACGACGTGATGTGGGCGATGGTGTCGGACATGCCTGCCGTCGGTTCGACGGAGGATGACGGGCGCGACGGTTTCGACGTGGGTGACGGCCGCTTCGTCTTCAGCGGGTCCACGCTCGGTCCGCGGGTGGTCGACGCCTATCGACGCGCTGAAGCCGCACGGCGGGAACACCTTTCGGAGTTCATGATCTCCCATGGCGTCCCGCACGCGATGATCCCGGGCAGCGCCGCCATGCGGACCCAGCTCATCGCGATGACCGAGGTGTACGCCCGTGCCGGATGACCTCATCCGGCATGTCATCGGTCCGACGCCATACTCATCCTGGTGGTTCTGGCTCGCGGTCGTACTGTCGCTTCTCCTGGTCTCGTTCTACGCAGGCGCCTTCGCGCTCACCATGCCGCGTCGCCGCTTGCGGACCATTCCACTCGTTGGACCGGCGCGTGACCGAATGATTCGGCGCCGCTTCGCAGCAGCGGTGCGTACCATCGGGAGGCGCTACCGCGCAGGCGAACTGGATTCGGCACCCGCGGGCGAGGCGGTCGATCGGGAACTGCGGCGTTTCCTTCACGAAGCGACCGGTGTACGGGCGGAGTACATGCAGCTCGATGCCATCGCAGCCAGCGAGATTGCCTCTGCCACAACGCTCTTGGCTGACTTGATCGACATTCGGTTCAACGCCGAGTCCGAGGTAGACGTGGATCGGGTCAGTCGAGACGCCGAGGAGTTGATCCGGTCATGGGCCTGACGTGGATGCCGGTCGTCATCGCAGGGTGTGTCGCGCTTGCGCTCTGCATCGCCCTGGTGCTGCTCCGGCCGATGGGCGCGCAACGCCGACGGCTCCGGCCACTGGCCAACGCGGCACGCTTGACGCTGTTGCCGGAGTACGTGCGCGCCGTCCGGTCGCGCACACGTGCGGCCGTCGTCACGATGGTGCTGCTCGTCGTCATGTTCGCCGGGACGATCATCGTTGCGGCACGCCCGACCGGATTGCCCACGTCGGCAACGAAATACGGGGCAGGCGAGCCCGAGGACATCATGCTGTGCATCGGAGCGCCCTCGACCGATCCGTCCGCGAGCGCCGCGCTGAGTTACTTCGTCGACCACGTGGACGCCTTCGGTACCCAGCGCATCGGGTTGACCTCGCCGAACCGCCGGGTGGTGCCGATGACCCGCGACTACCAGTATGCGAAGCAGACCTTCTCGGACTACGCGCAACATGGCGGCCAACGCGGTGACGTGGCCGCCTTTACATCTGCGGTGTCCTACGCGGACTACTCGGAGAACGTGCAGGATCTGCTGGCCCTGTGTCTGACCGGGTTTCCCGGCTTCGACCAGAAGGCGGCACAACGTCGTTCGCTGATCTACGTCGGTCCCGACGCCGCGCGAACTGCCGATACCCTTGGGCAGGCACTCTTCACCGCCGACCGGGTCAGAGATCTGGCGATCGCAGGCAATGTCCAGATCAACGCCGTCCTCACGGGCCGGGATTCGGGTGCCCTGGCGTCGCTGGCCCGCGATACGGGTGGGCTTTGCTCTCCCGCGGGCCCGAGCGTGTCCGCGCACCTGGACGACATCCGGAACCACCCGCCCGCGACCAGGATCGACGACGGCGAAACCTCCAAGGCACCAGAATCTCCCGACGTGCCGGTGTTGATCGCGCTCGCGGCGGCAGTGGCGTTGGCAGGCTGGCCGATGGTGCAGCGACGATGACCTTCCAACCCGTCCTTCCTCCGTTGTTGCTCGCCGCCGTCGCTGCGATCATCCTGGTGGCCCGCATCGCCGCCCTACGCCGGCTCACGCCGTCGGCCCGCACCCGAGGCACGCTGTGGCGGTGGAGCGGTCTGACGATGGCGGCGCTGCTCCTCGTCGCGACCGCCTCTCGACCCGTCCTCGACCGTGGTGACCAGTCGGCCACTCGCGTCGCGGACCGCGAGGCACCCAACGTGTTCCTCGTCGTGGATCGATCGCCCGACATGCGGGTGCGCGACGAACCCGATGGGTCGTCCAGGATGTCGACCGCGCGGGAAGACCTCGCCGCGCTGCTCGACCGGTATCCCGGCGCCCGGGTCGCGGTCATCTCCTTCGCGGTGCGCGCCGCACTGGACTGGCCGCTGTCGGCGGACACGTGGAGCCTGCGACCGGTCGCGTCCACCCTGGAGCCTTACGCGGCGCCCGCCGACACGGTGACCAACACCAACGCGGGTGCGGCCGGAAACATGTTGCGCTACCAGCTGATCGGGGCGGTACAGCAATATCCACTGGCCAAGAACCTGGTGTTCTACCTCGGGGCGGGCGCCCCCGAATCGGAGCTGCCGCCGCGCGACTTCAACCTGCCCGACGGTGCGGTCGACGGCGGGGCGGTGCTCGGCTACGGCACCGCTGCGGGCGGTCCGATTCCCGGCACGGACGTCGCACGGTCGGCGATCGACGATCCGGCACTGCGCGGGATCGCCGATCAGATCGGTGTGCCGTACCTGCCGCGCAACGGAATCGATGCGCTGACATCCGTTCTGCCGAACGACACCGCCGACGTCGCCTCCGGCCCGATCCGCACCGGCGGCCCCATCGGCCGAACGGAACTGTACTGGGCTCCGGCGCTCTTGTCGGCGGTGTTGGTGCTCGTCGAGCTCTACCACGTGCTGCGAGAGTTCCGCCGCACTCGCCTGACCAACGCGGACGTAGTCCTATGAGCGATTGGTGGCGCAACGGTTCTGGGCGGGCACGGCTCCGTCGTCGGCTCCTGGTGCTCTCCACCCCCGTGGCGATCGTGCTGTTCGTCGTGCTGGTGAAGCTGTGGTCCGTCGTGATCGCCGGCAGTTCGGCGGCCACCGACTTCGCCGAACGGGACACCGATGCACTGCGCGGTGACGTGGCGACCCTCGGCGTCCTCAACGTCACGGAGCCCGCGAACGCCTATTTCGCCGCGGGCGATCTCGCTGTCCTCGACGACCGCCTCGACGAGGCCGAACGGCAGTTCGGCCAGGCCCTAGCGCATACGGAGCCGGCATCGTCGTGTCGGGTCCTCGTCAATCTCGAGCTCGTCAGGGAGACGCTCGGGGACAGGGCGGCCGCGACCTTCGACGGGAGGGTGGCCGTCAACTGGTATCGCAGCGCGCTGGCCGCCGTCGACGATGCCCCTGACGGCTGCTTCAAGGGCAGCACCGACGCCGACGAGGAACGCCGAGCGGTTCTCGACGGAGCGGCCGCCCGACTCGCCGACAAGATCGACAAGGCGTCGGTTGCGCCCGCTGCCCCGCCACCACCACCGGTCGCACTACCCCCGGCACCGCAGTCGTCGGCCGCCGGATCGGCACCGACGGAGCCAGATCGGCAGCTACGGCTCAATCCCGGCGTCGGTGATCCACTGGAACGTCTGCAACAGATTCTGCGCGATGCGGCGACCGCTCAGAACGGCGGCTAGGACAGGCACGCCCGGTGCGGCAGCACTACTCTCGGGGCGTGGCATCGGTATTGACGGTGAACCGTGTGCAGGTCGGCGCGGACGGCATCGCACCCAAGACGGGAATCGACAAGCGTCCGACGAGCGGACCCGTCGCCATCCGGCCGCCGGGCCCGATGCGCGGCGGATTGGGCAGTGGGCTCGTCGGCGACGTGATCGGCAACCAGAAGTTGCACGGGGGTGACGATCAGGCCGTCTACGCCTACGCGCGCGAGGATCTCGACGCGTGGGCGTCCCGGCTGGATCGCGATCTCACCAACGGCTTGTTCGGGGAGAACATCACGACGGCAGGCATCGACGTCACCGGAGCGGTGATCGGCGAGCGCTGGCGTATCGGCTCCGACGGCGTTTTGCTCGAAGTGACCAGCCCCAGGACACCGTGCAAGACATTTGCCAAGCGGCTCGGAATCGCGGGCTGGATAAAGACATTCACGCACGGCGGCACGCCGGGCGCCTACCTGCGGGTCATCGAGCCGGGATCGGTGTCCGGTGGGGACTCCGTCGACGTGGTCGCCCGGCCGGAACACGGCATCACCGTCGGCTTGGTCTACCGCGCGCTCATGCTGCAGCCGGACCTGCTGGCCGCAATCCTGGAAGCCGACGCGCTTCCGAACGAGCTGAAGGAGCTCGCGCAACGGCGAGCGGCCGGATAGCAGAAAGGGCACCCGGATCTCGGGTGCCCTTCCTTGGTCGGTGCGCAATCAGCGGCCGTTGCCCACGACCGGGGCCGGCGGCGTCTTCACCTGCTGCTGAATGTCGTTGATCCACTGGTGATGGTCGATACCGGTCGAAAAGGTGACCGATGCCGGAGCCGCCACGGTGGTGGCCTCAGCGGGAGCGGCCAGCCCGACGAGCGCAGCGGCGAACGCAGTGGCAGCGATGGTGGCAAACCCGAACTTCTTCATTTCGAAGCCTTCTTCCTTGATCCTCTTTGTTGTTCCGAAGGCTTCAACGCAGCGTTCACTGTGGTAATTCCATTGGCAGGAATTGAGCGGCCGGTGGCAGGAATCAACCACGCGCGGACACATCCTAGCTCGGCTAGCAAATCAGAGATCGCGCAAGTGCGGACGTGCTCGGGCCACTCCCGCATCATTGGCGGATGAGCACGAGAGTCGGCGTGATCTACCGCCCGGACTTCCACCCAGATGGCCTGCGCCGAATCGCGTCCACAGCCGAGGCGGCGGGCGTCGACGAGCTGTGGTTCTGGGAGGACTGCTTCCAGCAGGGCGGCATCGCACAGGTTGCCGTCGCGCTCGCGTCGACGGAGCGGTTGAGCATCGGCGTCGGCTTGATCCCGGCGCCACTGCGCAACGTCGCCGCGGCTGCCATGGAGTTCGCCACGCTGGAGGCGATGTTTCCCGGCCGCACCCAGATCGCCGTCGGCCACGGCGTGCAGAGCTGGATGAGGCAGGCGGGCGCTGCGGTGGCGTCCCCGCTGACGCTGCTGCGCGAGTACGTGACCGCCCTTCGGGCGCTCCTGTCCGGAGGCGACGTCAACGTCGAGGGCCGCTATGTCCGGCTGTCCGACGTTCGGCTGGAGTTCCCGCCTGCGCGGCCGCTTCCGATCCTCATCGGGGGCACGGGACCGAAGACGTTGCAGTTGGCCGGTGAGATCGCCGACGGGGTGCTGGTGGACAGCAGATACTCGACCCGCACGGTGCACGAGGCGATCGGCCACGTGGCCGTAGGCCGGGCCAGGGCCGATGCGGGCGCGGGTCCGTTCAGCACGGTGCTCTTCCTGGTCTGCGCGCCAGGGGACGCCGCACAGCGACGGCTCGCCGAGGAGGCCATCCGTCAGGAGGTACCCGAGGGTGGCGTCTTCGGCGTCGGAGGGACCGTGGACGAGATCGCCGTCGGCCTGGGGCCGTACCGCGCCGCGGGCATCGACGCGATTGCACTACAGCCGTTGGGCCCCTTGGACGACATGGCCGAGTTCATTGCGGTCGCGGGCGAGGTGCACTCACACGTCCGCGGGGCGTAGAGCTCACCAGTGGTTGCGGTGAATGATGATGATCTGCGGCTGCTGTTGCACTGGAGGCGTGCTCGCGGTGATTTGACTGTTGCCGGGAGACACGCACTGGGTCGCCGAGCCGACGTCGGTGCAGGTGAGCTGGGAGGCAGCGGCCAACGGTGCCGCGGCAACCGCCACCGCCGCACCCCCTGCCGCGATCAGTGGGATCAAGTAGCGGGCTGTGAAGTGCATGAGCAAATCCTTCGAGGCGCAATCGTGTCAACGTTCGCCGATCCGAACTCTTCTTTGAACAGCCAAGGGGCGCAGACTATTCCGTTCACCTTGGCTGGGATGTGGCACCGAACACAACCGGAATGAATCGTTGTCCCTTGGCGGTTCAACCACACAGACCGGCACGAAGGAAACCTCGCACCGGCAAGAGCGTCCGAATCGCGGCATCAAGGCCACGGCTCGAACACGTTCGAGATGAGGGGAATGAACATCATGAAGAACATCAAGAAGTTTGGATTCGCCACCATCGTCGCCGGTGGACTCGCTGCCAGTGCCCTGGGTTTCTCGGGTGCCGCGCAGGCCGACGTCGACCACCACGCGTTCATCAACGAGATCACACCGACCGTCAACGTGCCGCACGTCGACACCACGGTGCACCAGAGCCGCTGAAACCGACTCCAGAAGGGGGCATCCGCAATGCGGGTGCCCCCTTTTCCGTGCGCGCCTCACACGGCAGGATGACGTGATGACGACCACAGGCACGGGTTCGACGTCGTTCACCCACGACGACGTCGAGGCCAACGGGATCTCGATCCACACCGTCTCCATGGGCG
This sequence comes from Mycobacterium sp., assembly GCA_025965555.1. Lineage (GTDB taxonomy): Bacteria > Actinomycetota > Actinomycetes > Mycobacteriales > Mycobacteriaceae > Mycobacterium. The sequence goes on along the minus strand of JAOPWT010000580.1, from coordinate 16,290 downwards.
ACGGTCCATTGGTGTTGTTCTGTCACGGGTTCCCCGAATCCTGGTACTCCTGGCGGCACCAGTTGCCAGCGGTGGCCGACGCCGGCTTCCGGGCGGTGGCGATGGACATGCGCGGCTACGGCAACAGCAGCGCACCCGAGGACATCGGTGCCTACACGATGAGTCACCTCGTTGGCGACACGGTCGGCGTGGTCGCCGCATTGGGCGCCGATGAGGCGGTGATCGTCGGCCACGACTGGGGCGCGCCCGTGGCCTGGTACAGCGCACTGATGCGGCCCGACGTCTTCCGCGCCGTCGCGGCGCTCAGCGTGCCTTACATGCCTCCGATCGGCGGCCTGCCCCAAGGCCTGACCATGAACGACCTGATGAAGACGGCAGCAGGTGAACGCGACTACTACCGGCTGTACTTCCAGGAACCCGGCGTCGCGGAGGCCGAGATCGAAGCCGACCTCGAGCGGTTCGTCCGCGGCTTCCTCTACACCATAAGTGGCGACATCGTCGAAGACGGTGTGCATCACCGGGGTTGGGCCGGCTACTTTCCCGACGGCGAACGGCTGGTCGATCAATTGGTGCTGCCCGAGAAGCTGCCCGGATGGATCACCGAGGCCGACGTCGCCATGTACGTCGAGGAGTTGTCGCGCAATGGGATTCGCGGCGGCCTCAACTGGTACCGCAACATCGACGCACTACCTGCCGTGCTGGCGCCATTCGTCGGCGCGGTCCTCCGGCAGCCTGCGCTCTATCTCGCCGGCGAGCACGACTTCATCGCGGGCAATACCGACGACGCACTTGCCGGCGTGCGTGCCGCCCTGCCGCAACTGCATGCCCTTCAGGTCTTCTCGGGTGCCGGGCACTGGTTGCAGCAGGAGCGTCCCGACGAGGTGAACGATGCTCTCCTTGGCTTCCTGCGCGCCCTATGACCGGGTGATCGCGTCGATCGCGCGAAGGATGCGCTGTTCGCTTACCGGTCTGGCGGTGCCGAGCTGTTGGGCCCACAGGCTCACCCGGAACTCCTCGATCAGCCGGGCGATGTCGCGTACGTCGTCGGCGCCCGCGCGCGACGGCGAAAGTGCCTCGCGGAGTTCGTCATACGCGTCTTGCAGCGCGTGTACCCGAAGCATGCGGTCGCGGTCGGCGGTCAAGCCGTGGGGCAATCGCTCGAGTCGCCTGCCGATCGCGGTCACGTAGCGGGCCAGATCGAGCAGATGAGCCCCTCCAGTGGCGGCGACGAAACCCGCGGGCAGCAACGCGGCCAACTGTGCCCGGATATCGGCGATGGCGTCGGCCTGGGCGGTGGGCGGCGTAGCGGGCAGTGCGACCTGAACCTCGTGCAACGCCGCCAGGACGCGTTCAACCCGGTTGAGGATGTCGCGCACCGTCGGAACCATCGCAGCGGCGACCCTGTCCCGCATGGCGGTGAACTCGGCCCTGCTCCACGCCGGGTTCGGCGCAAGGGCGGCCACCGCGGCGTCGGCGCAATCATCCAGCAGTGCAGTCAGTGAGCCGTCCGGATTGGTTCCCAGCGTGAGCCGCGTCCGGGTATCCAGTTGCTTCTCAATCGATTTGGTCGGCGACGGTACCGAAAGCCGCAGCAGGCGACGCGTCCCCGGCCCCATCGCGGCGGTCTGTTCCGCCGGGGTGGCGAACACGCGCACGTCGACCGTCACACCCCTGTCTACCAGGGCCGGGTAGCCGCGCACCGCACGTCCGCCGCCAGAGGTTTCGACGACACGCGGCAACTCGTCGAGATCGGTCGGCCAGGCGCGCAACCCCGTGCGTTCGAGCTCACCTGCGAAGGCTTCGGCGACGGCGGTGCGCACCGGGGCGGCGAGCTTGTCCTGCAGGGCCGCCAGGTCCTTGCCGCGAGCCAACTCGGTGCCGTCGTCGGCCTCGACGGCGAACGTCACACGCAGGTGGTCGGGCAGCTTGGCGAGATCGAACGCGTCGACCGGGACCAGCACGCCGGTCCGGCGCTTCAGCTCGCGCTGCAGCTCCTCCAGCAGGGGTCCGGCGCCGGGGTCGATGGCGTTGACCACCGCCCGCGCAGTGTCGGGGGCGGGAACGAAGTTTCGCCGCAGGTCCTTCGGAAGGGATCTGATGAGCGCGGTGATCAGCTCCTCGCGCAATGACGGTACGTGCCAGGCGAACTCGTCACCACCGAGGCGAGCAAGCACCTGGACGGGGATGTGCACGGTGACGCCGTCGTCCGCTACCCCCGGCTCGAAGCGGTACGTCAGCGGCAGCGACAGATCGGCAGCCTCCCAGGTGTCGGGCTGATCGGCGTCGTCGTCATTGCGCAGCAGATCGTCACGGCTGAACGTCAGCAGGTCCGGGGTGCGGTGGCGCTGCTTCTTCCACCACCCGTCGAAGTGCCGGGCCGACACCACCTCCGGCGGCACGCGGGCGTCGTAGAGCGCGTAGATCTCGTCGTCGTCGAGGAGCAGATCGCGGCGACGGGCACGCTCCTCCAGTTCGGCGAGTTCCTCACGCAGCCTGGCGTTGTCGCGGAAGAAGTGGTGGCGGGTCTGCCAGTCGCCTTCGACGAGCGCGTGACGGATGAACAAGTCCCTCGCCACTGTCGGGTCGACCTGCGCGTAGTTGATGCGGCGGCGCGCCACCAGGGGCAGCCCGTACAGCGTGACCCGCTCGTAGCCCATGACCGCGCCGCGCCTGGGATCCCAGTGCGGCTCGCTGTACGTCCGTTGGACGAGGTCACCCGCGACGCGCTCGACGACTTCCGGCTCGATGCGCGCGGCGATGCGACCGAACAGCCGACTGGTCTCCACCAGCTCCGCGACCACGACCCAGCGCGGCGGCTTCTTGGTCAGCACGGAGCCCGGCGCGAGGACGAACTTCGAGTTGCGCGCACCCGCATAGTCGCGGCCGTCCCCTTCGCGTAAACCGATGTGGGACAGCAATCCTGCGAGCAGCGCGGCATGCACCCGCGCCGGGTCGACCGGCTCCGGATCGTCGCTCTCACGGATGCCGAGGTCGCGGGCGATGCTACGCAGCTGACCCGTGAGGTCCTGCCATTCGCGGATGCGCAGGTAGTGCAGGAACTCCTCCCGGCACATACGACGGAAGGCGCTGCCCGACAATGCTCTTCGCTGCTCGCCAAGATAGCGCCAGAGGTTGAGGTAGGAGTTGAAGTCCGAGAAATCGTCGGCGAACCTCGCGTGCTTCTGTCGCGCCGCCTCCTCCCGATCGCTTGGCCGCTCGCGTGGATCGGGAATCGACAGCGCCGCGGCGAGCACCAGCACCTCGCGCACGCAGCCCTCGGCGTCGGCCGCCAGGATCATCCGGCCGACACGCGGGTCCAGAGGCAGCTTCGCGAGACGGCGACCCAGGTCGGTGATCGTGCCATCACCGTCGAACGCCCCGAGTTCGCGCAGTAGTTGCACGCCGTCGCGGATGCTGCGCGCGTCCGGGGGGTCGAGGAAGGGGAAGTTCTCGATGTCACCGAGACCAAGCGCCGCCATCTGGAGGATCACGGCGGCGAGGTTGGTCCGCAGGATCTCGGGATCGGTGTAGCGGGGCCTGAGTTCGAAGTCGGCCTCCGAGTACAGCCTGATGCAGACGCCGGGCGCCGTGCGTCCCGAGCGACCCGCCCGCTGCGCCGCGGACGCCTGCGAGATCGGTTCGATCGGCAGCCGCTGCACCTTGGTCCGTCGGCTGTACCGGGAGATGCGGGCCGTGCCGGGATCGACGACGTAGCGGATGCCCGGCACGGTCAGCGACGTCTCGGCGACGTTGGTGGCCAACACCACCCGTCGACCGGAGTGCGGCGCGAAGACCTTCTGCTGTTCTGCCGTCGGCAGCCGCGCATACAGCGGCAGCACCTCGGCGAAACTCAGCGCGTCGCGCAGCGCCTCTGCGGTGTCACGGATCTCGCGCTCGCCGGAGAGGAACACCAGAACGTCACCGGGCGGCTCCGCCTCCAGCTCGCGCACGGCGTCGATGATTGCGTCGGTCTGATCGCGCACCTCGGTCCGGATCACGTCGTGGTCCGGGTCGTCGGGGTCTGCCAAACCGCCCGAGTCGTCAGCCGAGACCGCGGGCACTTCCAATGGGCGGTAACGGATTTCGACCGGATAGGTCCGGCCGGACACCTCCACGATCGGCGCCCCGCCGCTAGATCCGTGTTCGCCTCGGGCGAAGTGAGCCGCGAAGCGTTCCGGCTCGATCGTCGCCGAGGTGACGATGACCTTCAGATCCGGGCGTCGCGGCAACAGCTCCCGCAGATACCCGAGCAGGAAGTCGATGTTGAGGCTGCGTTCGTGCGCCTCGTCGAGGATCAGCGTGTCGTAGCGCAGCAGGCGCCGGTCGCGCTGGATCTCGGCGAGCAGGATGCCGTCGGTCATCAGCTTGACCAGCGTGCGGTCACTCGCGTGGTCGTTGAACCGGACGGTGTAGCCGACGGCCTCGCCGAGCGGGACGTGCAGCTCGTCGGCGATGCGTTGGCCGACGGTGCGAGCGGCGATCCTGCGGGGTTGGGTGTGGCCGATGGTGCCGCGGATGCCGCGGCCCAGCTCGAGGCAGATCTTCGGCAGCTGGGTGGTCTTGCCCGATCCGGTCTCGCCGGCGACCACGACGACCTGGTGCTCGTTGATGGCCGCGGCGATGTCGTGCCGCATCTCGCTCACCGGCAGATCGGGATAGGTGATCTCGGGCACGGCGGCCAAGCGGGTTGCGACGAGGGCCTCCGCCGCGGTGAACTGCTCGCCGATCTTCTCCAGCGCCGCGGGATCGCTTCCGCGCAGGCCGCGCAACCGACGGCGCAACCGGTCGGCGTCGCGGATGGTCAGTCCATCGAGGCGCGCGCGTAGCTCGCGAAGCTCGCTGCCGGACGGTTCGGACACTAGGTCAACGATAGGCGTTCGGCGACGGGTGATCAGCGACGCCAGAAGTCGTACTCGTCGCGACCCGGCCGAAAACCTGCCGCCTCGACGATGTCGACCGCGACCTCGAACTTGTCCCCGACCCGCAGCGGGACGTGCGCGTCGCTTCCGAATGACACCGCGCCGCCCCCCTCCTCATACCACCACCGCATCAGGGTCACCGACGCCAGCGGGCTGGAGGTGTTGAGCTCGAGCGGCCGGTCGGAGGCGGCCAGCGCGCGGAAGACGGTGCGGTACTCCTCCTCGAAGTCGGCCTCCCGGTACTGACCCTCCCTGGCGGCGGGCCAGTAGCGACGCGGGTAGTCACAGTGGGCCAGCACTTCGAAGACGTCGGACCCCTCGACGAGCCGCAGCAGTTCGGCGAAGTAAGCGCGCACGACGACGGCGGCGGGTTGCGATCTGAACACGTGATTGGCGTAGACCAGTTGGCCGTCGTGCAAGATCGAGTGCAGCGAACCGAGCACGCGGTCGAACCTGCCCGACGCGAGCACCGCGGCGACGCTGCCCGCGAAGTGGTGCGGCTCGCCTGCCTCGATGCCCGAGAGGACCCGCAGTTGCGGGAACTGGTGACGGCACCGCTCGATGCTCGCGAGGTATCCGTCGACGTCCACGGGAAGCACCCGCCTGCGTGCCGCGATCTGCGCACCGGCCGGCGGATGGTCGTGCTCACCCCACTCGGTGAAGTCGACGTGCTCGGTGAACGCGACGGCGGGCAGACCGACCGCGACGGCGCGACGGCAGGTCTCCTCCATCGACGCATTCGCGCCGGTGTCCCAGGAGAACTCCGAGTGCACGTGGTTGTCGGCGGGAAGCGTCACGAAGCCCACAGTGGCACGGTCGGCGATCCCGGGTATGAACGGGTGATGGCCTCGACCCGAATCCCCTGGACCGTCGTCGCGGCCCTGATGGCGGCGTCGGTCGCGTCGGCCTGCGGCGGTGCCCCTGCGGTACCGGTCCCGGCCCGGGTGCCGGACGCGTCCGCAGTGACCAGTCAGATGGCGCCACCCGACGCACCGCCAGGAACCGGACCCAGATACGTGGCGATGGGCGACTCGGCCGCGGCAGCGCCGCTGGTTCCCGACCAGGCGCAGCCGGCCGGCTGCTTCAAGTCGACCAACGACTATCCATCGGTGCTCGCTCGCCGGATCGGCGCGGCTTCGTTCACCGACGTGACGTGCAGCGGCGCCAGGACCCAGGACCTCGTTTCCCGCGCACAGTCCACCCGCACCGGTGAGGTGCCACCGCAACTGGACGCCGTCACCGCTGATACTCAGCTGGTCACGGTCACCATCGGCGGCAACGACGTCGACCTGCCGACGATCGCCAAGAAGTGCCGACGGACGACCCTGGACGTGCCACCGTGCTCGCCGGGCCTGGTGGTCGACGGCGTCGACGGCATCTCGCAGGCCATCGAGGCGGATGCCGACGACTGGTCTGACCTCGTCGCCGCGATTCGCGGCAAGGCTCCGACCGCGCGGGTGATTCTGGTCGGGTACGGCACCTACGTCCGGCCCGAGGGCTGTTTTCCGGCCCAGCCGATCAATCCCGTCGACGCCGCGTACTTCCAGAGCAAGATCGACGAGCTGGACGCCGCCTTGGAGCAGGTGGCCGCCGCGCAGGGCGTCGAGTTCTTCGACACCCGACCGCTGTCCGTCGGGCATGACATGTGCGCTGCACCCGAGGACCGCTACATCGAGGGCTTCGCGCCGGATAAGCCCGCGGCGCCGTTGCATCCCAATGCCGCGGGCGCCGCAGCGGTCGCGTCCGCCCTTGCCGAGCACACCACCGCGGTGCCCGCAGGGCGATGACGCACGTGCCCGTCAGCGGTCGGGCGACCAGTAGTCGAGCATCTCAGCGAACGTGTCGAAGGCGGGCCGAGAGACGCCGTAGGTGGCCTCGAAGTGGACGCTCAACGGGAAGCCGAGGTCTGCGGCACCGTCGATCACCCGCTTGTAGAGGTCGATCATCTGCTTGCGCTTGTCGGCGGGGTCTGCGGCGGCCAACTCCTTGACGAAGGCCTGTTCGGCGGCGACGGCGGCGTTGCCGGGATCCTGGATCAGCCAGTTGATGAGCCCGACGTTGGTCTCCATCTTCGGCACGAAGCCGAAGGACAACAGGACCTCGGGACGGTGCTCCGTCGTCGCGGCGAACTCGGTGAGGAATCCGACGATCGCGTCTGAGTAGAGCAGCTGCGTCATCCCGTACGTGGCGCCCTGGTCGCACTTGAAGTTGAAGCGCCCCTGCTCACCGTCGCGGGTGGGAATGAGGATCGCGCCACGGTTGGGCACGACCTCGTCGTAGATCGACAGGGCGTCGGTCGGAGCGACGCCTGCGCCATCGCCGTCGGCCATCGTACGGGGCACGCCCACGAAGGCGATGCCGTCGAAACCGGCATCCCGCAGGTCGGAGAGTCGCTGCCCCAGTGATGGCCGATCGAGGAACGATGTCACCTGCGTACACAGTCCGTTCATCCCCGGCAGCTCCGGCTTGATGATCGACCAGTACTCGAGCACGTCCAGTTTCGGCTTCATCTCGATGGGACGGTCGTCGTCCTCCTCGATCATCCCGGGGATCATCACGTGCCGGATCCGGCCCTCGATGCCCGCGTCGACGGCGAGCTGCAGCACCTTGTGGGCCTCTTCGACGGCGTACGCTGCCCCACGGTCCACATTGGGCGGGACGAGCTCCAGCGCGATGGTGTTGAGGGCCAAGAGACTGCTCCTTGTGACATGCACTGGTTAACTGGCGCTCCGTTGCGCGTGACCCCGGAATTGCAGGCCGCCGGGAGGACACCCTACCGATTCGTCCTGGGACAGGGGCTGGGGCCACGGGCTGGGCCGGGGTCGCGACTGCCACCGGGAGGCCCATCACTTCCGCGCGCATCGGCTCTACGCGGGCTCGGACTCGACCCTCAGCGGTGCGATCGCCTTCGGCGGCCCGAACGCCATGCTGTATGCGATGGATCCTTGTCCCCCAGCTCTGCAACGCACTGACGGGCAAGCCGGTCGCCGACCTCTCCAACGCCTGATCCGTCAGAACACCTCCCGCGAGCAGTCGCAAATGTGCCGTTGAGGTCGGCGTGTCGCGCACCTTTGCGTCTGCTCGGCCGTGGGTGAGTGGGCGCGCAACTACTCGGTGGCCAGCTCGGCGGCGAGTATCGGGCCCAGCCGGTCGAGGACGTCCGCGTCCATCAACTCGGAGTGACGGCAGTCGAGGGCGACGACCCGCAACTCTCCCCCGACGTGATCGCGCCAACCCTCGGCCGCCGCCGCCACCAGGCCGACGGCGCGGCGCCGATGGCGCGGCGCAAGATCGGCGCAGGGAGCGAGGTCGGTATCGGGCCCCGAGGTCGTCACGACGTCCAACGGCTAGAGCCCGACGCCTTCGAGTGCGAGGTCGAACTCCTCGGCGGCGAGTTTGTCGCCCTTCCCGTCGGCCAGGGCCTGCTCGTAAACGGCGACCATCTCGTCGCTGACGGCCTCGAACTTGCGGTCCCAGGTCTCGGAGTCGAACCGCCAGTACCCCACGATGTCGTACTGGTCGGCGACCCAGCTGTGGTCACCGCGCAGATGCTTGCGGATCTCCCGCGTCGCCTGCGCCTCGCCGGCGAACCAGCAGTATCCGCGGCCGTCGGGATGAGTGTGTGCCTGCGCCAACTCGGAGAGACGGCTTGGCGCGCAGCCGTTTCCGGTACCGACCGTGGTGACCATCGAAAACTCGGAACGCGCGGGCAGGTAGTGCAGGTCGGCCGGGTCGGCGACTTCGACGATCACGGAGGCGTCGGCGCCGTCGGGGAGCTCCTCGAGGATCCGCGCCAGCGCGGGTAGTCCCGACAAATCCGCGATCAGGAGCTGCCAGTCGGTCGCGGGCTCTGGCCGGTACCAACTGCGCGCGTGGTCCAACACCACCTGATCGCCGACTCTCGCGCGCCGTGCCCAGTCACTGGCCACGCCGCGCTGGTGCAACACGAAGTCGCACGTGATCTGGTCCTGGCCGGGACCACGTCGACGGACACTGTAGTTGCGCCCATCCGGTGCGTCGGGAAAGTAGATGCCGAGCGCCGCATCACCGGCCGAGGGCAGTTTCAGGTCCCCCAGCGCAGGGACGTCGAAGACGACGCGCCGCATCCGGGGCCCGACATCGCTGACCGAGGCAACGCCGCCGTACACAGTGGCCATGTAGTGCAGGCTAACCTAATCGATGGGTCGTGCGGCCACCGCCGTCTCGTTCAGTCGACGCGAACCTGGGTCGCTGACCGACTTGGCCTCGAGTTCGCCTGCCTCGATCTCGAAGTATTCGGCGAGCAGGCCGGGAAAGGTTGCCAGGCCGGTCATTCCGCAGTCCTCGTGGTGCGGGTGACGCCCGTGGTTGCTCCTCAGCTGTCTGATTCTTCCGTGGTTGAGAACATGTCTCGGTGTGCTGCGACGAAGTCATCGACCGTCTGCGCGGGCCGGCCCGTCACCGTTGCGACGTCGTCGGTGGCCCGGTCGTAACGGTCGGCACGGTGCAGCCGGGCCATGGTGGCGATGTGCTGGCGGGTGTGTTCCGGCAAGCCGATTGGAACGAGCACGCGTTCGAACCAGTCGTCGTAGGCGATGTCCGCTCCCAACACATGGTGACCGAGGGCTCGCGAATACCTCTCGGCCAACCCGTCGATGGTCAGGACTTCCGGCCCGGTCAGTTCGTAGACGTGCTCGTCGTGCGCCGCTGGATGCAGGAGCAGTTCGGCGACCACCCGCGCCACATCGGACGCGGCGATCGGCGACGTACGTCCGGCGCCGAACGGCAGCGCCAGCACGTGGCGGTCGCGCACCGAAGGGGCGGCCAGAAAGGTGAACAGCGGATTGTCCAGGAAGACCGTGGGTCTCACGTGCGTCACTGGTAGGCCGCTCCAGTCCATCACCTGCTCGGCAAGCCAGTGCAGACGCTGCTGTGTGGACTCCTCGGTGCTGCTGATCGTCATCTGCGAGACGGTCATCTGCGACATGTTCACGATCGTCTCGAGGTCCGCGCGGTCACGGGCGACGGCACAGACGATCGTGGCCGCCTCCAGATAGGAGGGGGCGACGCTCATGTTGAAGAACATCCGCCGCACGCCGTCCATCGCCGCGACGACGTCGCGCGGCTCGGTGAGATCACCGACGACGACCCGCGCTCCCCGCGACCGCAGCACGTTCGCGCGCTCGTCGTCGCGATGCACCATCGCCCTGACCGTGGCGCCCGCGTCGATCAGGATCTCGACGACTGATCGACTCACACTCCCGATGCCGCCACCAGCGCCCGTCACCAAGTAGTCGACTCGCTCGGTCATCGGGTTCTCCACTTCATGGCCGTGGATGGGTGTCAGCACTGTTCCCGCGGACTGCTCAGGGCGATAGCATCCCACGATGGGGCGCCGCAAGGCGTGCGACGACGAAACGGTTGTTAGGGCGGTTCGGCTGCCTGCTGCGCGATTGAAGCCGATTGACACAACTTGACACAACGCCCCGTCGATGGCGCCGGTCGGGTCCACCATGGAGGCATGACTGAACGGGTGATCGACCGGCTGACCGACGTCGCCGACCAGCTTCGCGACCAGGCGACCGAAGCCGAGCGACTGGGCCGCCTACCCGACGAGACCGCGAAGCTGCTGAGGTCGGTCGGCAACATCCGGCTGCTTCAGCCCGCGGCGTACGGCGGCTACGAGGTGCACCCCCGCGAGTTCGCCGAGACGGTGATGGCGACGGCCGCTCTCGATCCCGCCAGCGGCTGGATCAACGGCGTCGTCGGGGTACACCCCTATCAGCTGGCCTACGCCGATCCCCTTGTGCAGGAGGAGGTCTGGGGTAAGGACCACGATACCTGGATGGCCTCGCCGTATGCGCCGCAAGGCATTGCCCGGCCAGTGGACGGGGGCTACGTCTTCAACGGCAGGTGGCAGTTCAGTTCGGGCACGGATCACTGCGACTGGATCTTCCTCGGCGGCATGCTCGGCGACGAGTCGGGCAAGCCCGTGGTGCCACCGACGATGTTCCACATGATCCTGCCCCGAGCGGACTACGAGATCGTCGCGGACTCGTGGGACGTGGTGGGCTTGCGCGGCACCGGCTCCAAGGACGTCATCGTCCGCGACGCGTTCGTGCCCGACTACCGGGTCATGAACGCCACCGAGGTGATGGACGGCACCACGCAGCGGGAGTCCGGCCTGACGCAGACGCTCTATCGGATGCCGTGGTCCACGATGTTCCCACTGGGCATCACGTCGGCGGTGATCGGCATCGCCGAAGGCGCACTGGCCGCGCACCTCGACTACCAACGCGACCGCGTGACGGCCGCACGGACGGCGATCAAGGACGACCCGTACGTGCTGTACGCCATCGGCGAGGCCGCTGCCGACATCAACGCCGCGCGGCAGGAGTTACTGGCCAACGTCGACAAGATCTGGGACACCGTCGATTCCGGCGCCGAAGTGTCGTTCGAGGACCGAGCGGCAGGCCGACGCACCCAGGTCCGGGCAGCCTGGCGGGCGGTGATGGCCGTCGACCAGATCTTCTCCCGCTCCGGCGGCAACGCGATGCGGATGGACAAGCCGCTGCAACGGTACTGGCGCGACGCGCACACTGGTCTCGCACACGCGATCCACGTTCCGGGCACCACGTTCCACGCCTCGGCCCTCAGCTCGTTCGGCGTCGATCCGGCTGGCCCGTTGCGGGCGATGATCTAGTGCCGGACTTCCCCCAAATCTCGCTGCAGCTACGGACTTTCACCAACGACCCGAACCACGACTGGTCGACGACACTCGGGCTGGCCAAGGCGATGGACGTCGCTGGCATCGACCGGGTGGTGGTGTCGGACCACGTCGTCTTCGGCGAGACCCCGGAGGCGTATGCGAATCCCGCCCTCGGCGGCGTGGCAGGCGGGCGCCAGCCCACCGGGCCGAACGGACAGTGGCTGGAGCCGCTGACGGTGCTGACGGCGATCTCCGCGACCACCAGCAGAATCCGGCTGGGTACGGCGGTGCTGCTTGCCGCGCTACGCAGACCGGCGGTGCTGGCCAAGGAGGTCGCGACGCTGGACGTGCTGTCCGGCGGGCGGGTCGATCTCGGCGTCGGCGTCGGCTGGCAACGGGAGGAGTACGAGGCCACGGGCCTGGACTTCGAGCGTCGCGGGCGAGCGCTGGACCACACGCTCGAGGTGTGTCAGGCCCTTTGGACGCAGCAACGAGCGACATACTCCTCTCCCGAACTGTCCTTCGACGGCATTCACCAGATGCCCAAACCGCTTCAGCCGGGCGGTGTTCCGATCTGGGTGAGCGGCACCGTCAACGCCGCTGTCGCCCGCCGAATCAGCCGCTTCGGCTCCGGCTGGATTCCGTGGGGTACCGCCCGCGATGATCCGGGTGCCGCGATCGCCGCGATGAAGGACGCCGTCGCCGACGCCGGTGGTGAGCCAACGACGCTCCAGGTGCAGGGCAATGCGGTGACGAGCAAGCGGGCGGACGGTGCCGTTGACATCGCGGCGACGGCGGCCTCGGCACCGCCACTCGTCGAGGCGGGCATCACCGACGTGCGGTTCACCCTGTCGATCCCCAAGGATCAGCACCAGGCGGCCGACCTGCTGTCCGAGCTGGTGCGTGCGTTCCATGCCGTTACCAGGTGACGGATCCGTTTACGCGCGTGCCCGGCCCGGGTACGCGCTGAGGATGGTCAAAGCATTCGGATACAACAGCAACGGTGGCGCCGACGTCCAGGAGTTCCTCGAACTCGACATGCCGACCCCGATGCCAGGTGAACTGCTGGTCGAGGTCCGCAGCGCGGGCGTGAACCCCGTCGATTGGAAGATCCGGTCCGGCATGCTGGGCACGGCCGGCGAAAGCGATCTCCCCGCCGTCCTTGGCAGCGAGGTCTCCGGCGTGGTCCGCGAGGTCGGCAAGGACGTCGACGGCTTCACCGAGAATGACGAGATCTTCGGCTCAGTGGCGCCCGGCTCCGGCGGATACGCCGAATACACGCTGGTCACTGCGAGCGCTGCCGCGCACAAGCCACCGCAGGTGTCCTTCAACGACGCCGCCACCCTGACCGTTGCCGCGGCCACCGCATACGACGGCGTGACTCAGCTGGATCTGAAGGAGGGCCAGACGCTGCTCGTCAACGGTATCGGTGGCGGTGTCGGTGTCGCGGCCGCACAGATTGCCAGGGACCTCGGCGTCAACGTCATCGGCACTGGCAGCGAGGACAAGCGGGCATTGGTCGAGTCGCTGGGCGCCACCCTGATCGCCTCCGGCGATGGCGTCGAAGACCGCGTCAAGGAGATCCTTCCCGACGGTGTCGACGCGATCCTCGACCTTGCCGGCGGCGACGCCTTGCGGGCGGTTTCCGGCCTGGTCGCCAATCGCACGAAGTTGATCAGCGCCGGCGATCCCGGAGTGGAGGAGCTGGGTGGCCACATGATCGAGCGCGATCGCACGCACCGCGTCCTCGAGATCGTCGGCGCGCTCGTGGCTGACGGAAAACTCGATCCGCACGTCGAAGACGTGCGCCCGCTCGACGAGGCGGCGGATGCCGTCGCCGCCGTCGAGATCGGCCACGCCAGAGGCAAGGTCGTCATCGAAGTCAGCTGATGGGGCAGCTCGTCTGACTCATCCCCGCGGCAGACCGAGGATGCGCTCGGCGATCACGTTCAACTGAATCTCGACCGTCCCGCCGCCGATCAGGAACGCGGGCACGAACATCTCGTTGGAGACGACGTCGGCAGGCGCTTGCCGAAGGCTGGCTTCCGGGCCGATCAGATCCAGCGCGATTCCCGCGGTGGTTCGGCTGAGCTCGGCAGAGGCGACCTTGACCACCGAAGCGCCTGGGCTGAAGAGGTCGCCGTGCAGTTGGCGCACCGATTCGCGATAGTTCAGGGCCGCAACGCCGTTCGTCTCGGCGGCGATCTGGCCGAGTGCTTCGACGGCTTCGCTGCGATCGCCGTGATACAGGCGCTCGTCGATGATGGTCCGGACTCGGTCATCATCACCGAGGGTCATCATCGAGCTGATCGTCGTGCGCTCGTTCAACAACGTCGTCATGGTCAGCGCCCACCCTTGACCACGCTCGCCGAGCAGTTGGTCGTCGGGGACGAAGACACCGTCGAGGAACACCTCGTTGAAGTGTGAGTCACCGCTGGGTTGCTTCAGCGGTCGCACGTCGACCCCAGGAGCGTGCATGTCGACGAGGAAGTAACTCAGCCCGCGGTGCTTCTTGGCGACGTCCGGTTCCGTGCGGGCAAGGCAGATCGCCCAGTGCGCATGGTGGGCATCGGAGGTCCACACCTTCTGTCCGGTGAGCGACCAACCGCCATCGACCTTGTCCGCCTTGGTGTTCAGGCTCGCCAGGTCCGACCCTGCCTGCGGCTCACTGAACAGTTGGCACCACACGATGTCGCCGCGAAGCGTCGGCCCGGTGAATCGCTGCTTCTGTTCGTCGGTGCCGTGCGCCAGGATCGTCGGCACCGCCCAGTTCCCGACCAGCACCTTCGGCGCGGTCAGAGCACGCTTGGCGTACTCCTCGGCGACGATCACCTGCTGGGCGGCCGTCGCCCCGACACCCCACGGCTTCGGCCAGTGCGCCGCAACCAGGCCGGAGTCGGCAAGGAATTCGCGCCGACGCCCCCTGGTGTACACCTTCGTCGGGTCGTCGGTGCTCGGCTCGTCGTCGGGCATCGTGCGCGCCTCGTCGAGCACGCCACCGACCCACTGCCGGAACTCCGGATCGTCGACGTCGATGGTGAAGTCCCTCTTGGCGCGCAACGCCACCTCACCGAGGCCGCGCAGCGCGGTGCGCACCGAACCCGCTTGTCCGGCAACGCTGATGGCACGCCGCCAGTACAGATGGAGGTCGTGTTCCCATGTGACCGCGATGCCGCCGTGAATGGTGATCGCCTCCATCACCGCATCGACCGACCGGCCGACGCCGATGACGATCGCCGTTTCGGCGGCAATCCGCTGTTGATCGGCGTCCTGGTCCAGACTGCGAATGGCGTCGGCCGCGACGGCCGAGGCAAGTTCCTCGGCGATGAAGAGCCGCGCCGCCTTGTGTTTGATGGCCTGGAACCTGCCGATGCTCTGCCCGAACTGCTCGCGGACCTTGGCGTACTCGACCGACGCGTTCAGACACCACTGCATGACACCCGCCACGTCGGCGGCGAGTAACCCGACCACGGCGGTGCGGGCGGCGGTCGCATCCAAGCCGGGAATCTGGCAGCGCCCGTCGACGCGGAGGGCATCGAGGTTGAGCCGACCGACATCGCGCGTCAGGTCGGTGCCCTCCAGCATTTCTCCGGCGACACCCGAGGCGTCGGGATCCACGTGCAGCCAGACGACGCCGTCGGGGGTGCTCGCGCCGACGATCACGATCCGCGCCGAAAGCAGGCCCAGCACCGGCAGACTCGATCCGGAAAGCACCCACCCCTCGTCGTCGCAGGTCGCCGTCACACCGTGCGTCGGCATCACCACCGCTCCGGTGGCGCCGGCGGCGAACTCGCCGAGCAGCGCGGAACGCTTTGATCCGTCAGCGCCCAAACTCACCACGGCACTCGCCATCACGGTCGGCAGCAGCGGGCCTGGCAGTAGCGCGGCGCCTGCGGCTTCGACGATGACCGCCAGTTCCTCGAGGCCACCGCCCTGCCCGCCGAGGTCCTCGGGGAGGTGCACGGCGTGCAACGCCTGCTTGACCAGGTCAGCCCAGTGCGGCGGCTCGGCGCCTGTCGCCAGGTGCTCGAATTCCAGACGCGTCGCGGTGCTCGGCGTGTAGCGGGCGGCGAAACCGGTGACGGTGTCGGCAAGCGCCTTGTGGTCGTCGGTGAGGGCGATGGCCATTCAGCGCACTCTAGAGCGAGAAGTGATCGTCGATGATCCCGAGCCAGACCTGCGCGGAGTCGATGGCGACCTTCTCGCTGATGAAGGCGTGCTGAGTTCCGGTGTAGACGTCGCGAAACGCACGCTCCAGCCTGCTGCCCTCCCGGATCGAGCTGGTGCCTGCGACCAGATGTGCCCATTGCGCGCATTCGCGGGCCACGTCGGTGGCGTAGACGGCCGCCGCCCGCATGTCGACGCGCAACGTCGGGGTCAGGTCGTCACCCCGCGCGACGGCATCCTCGGCGGTGGTGAACGCGTCGCGCACCAGCAGCCGCGCCGCCCGCCACGCGGAGACGTGGTGGGCCAGGCCCTTCTGGAAGGTGGGCCGGCTGGCCAGCGATTCCATGTCGCTCATCCGGTACTTGGTCGCGGCCATCTCCTGGACGTCGTCGAGCATGCTCTTGGCGACGCCGAGCGCCCACGCCGCGTGTCCGGCTGCGGTGACCGGCATCATCCCCATCCGCCCGGCGGGTGACGCGCCGCGCAGCGGCTCACGGGTGAACAGGCGGAAGGTGC